>JALTZY010000366.1 GCA_027045905.1 Paracoccaceae bacterium | reverse complement strand
TTCGTAGGCGCGGCTTCGTAGGCGCAGCTTCCAGCCGCGCATCCTCTCATCTTCCCCATACATCCCCCGTCATCTCCCTCCTGCATCCCCCGTAGGCGCGGCTTCCAGCCGCGCCGGGGCCAGCTGGAAGCCGGCCCTACGGAGAGCGGAATCCAGGGCCCACCGGATCGGGAGGTTCCTTCAGGTGGTCCAGGAAAACGAAGGCGGGAGACGGGACCGGTCCCGTCTCCCGCCCTGCCCGGCGCTCCCCGGCCGCGCTCAAAAGGGCAGGCCGTGGCCCTGCGCGGTCATGCACATGAGCATGGGAATCGAGAGCATGGTGTTGGTGCGCGAAGCGAGGAAGGCAATCTTCTTCGCCTTGGCCTTCTCCTCGTCGCTCGCCTGCACCAGCCCCAGCACCTTCTTCTGGTTGGGCCAGATCAGGACCCAGACGTTGAACAGCATGATGGTGCCGAGCCAGGCGCCCACGCCGATGACCCGCATGCCGGGATCGGAGAGCGTGAAGGCGGCCACGAAGCCTGACCCCTCGCCCTGGTACATCGTCTCCAGCGCGGCCGCGCCCGACAGCCAGGTCACCACGGCCGCCCAGCGGAACCACAGCAGCGCACGGGGCGCCACGTACTTGCTGATCGCGGCCGGTCCCGGGCCGTCCTTGTCGGCGGCCGCCTCGGCGAGCGCGGGCACCTGCACGAAGTTGAAGTAGTACAGCAGGCCGATCCAGGTGATGCCGGCGACGACGTGCAGCCAGACTTCGATCTCCCAAAGGTTCATCTCTCTTCCCCCACCTTAGCCATGTCGGTTTTTGGATCTTTCCTCGGGTTCGGGCCGTGGCTTCACAGCGCGGCGGCAATGATCAGCGCCAGCACCAGCCCGGAGATGAGCGTTCCCCAGATGCTGTTGAGCGGATTCATGGCGGTTCTTCCTCCTGCGTCAGGTTCCGGTTCCCCGGGGGACAAAAAACCGAGCATTCCGCTCGGATAAGGAGTGGCGCAAGCATAGGGCACAGTCGGGGCCGATTTCAACACTCCGGCGGGGGGAGCGGTTCGCCGCGGTCGGCTATCATGCAGGGTCCCGGCCGAGGGCGTCCGAGTGGATCCCGTCGAGTTCAGCCTGTTCGCCAGTCGCATCGGCGCCGTCTGCGAAGAGATGGGCGCGGCCCTGGCGCGCGCGGCCTTCTCGCCCAACATCCGCGACCGTCTCGACTTCTCCTGCGCGGTCTTCGACGCCGAGGGCCGGCTCTGCGCCCAGGCGGCTCACATACCGGTACACCTCGGCAGCATGGCCTACGCCATGCGCGACCTGGTGCGGGGCCGCGACTGGGGGCCGGGCGACGCCCTGGTGCTCAACGACCCCTACCTGGGTGGCACGCATCTGCCGGACGTGACGGTGGTCATGCCCGTCTTCGCCCGAGGGCGGCTCGTCGCTTTCGTGGCCGACCGCGCCCACCACGCCGACATCGGCACCGAAAGCCCGGGCTCCATGCCACTGTCGCGCACCCTGCATGAGGAGGGAGTGGTGATCCCGCCCACCTGGATCGCCCGCGGCGGCGAGGTCCTGGAACGAGTGCTCGCGGACATCGTCGAGCGCACCCGCAACCCGGACGAGAACCGCGGCGACTTCGCCGCCCAGCTCGGCGCCGCCCGTCTGGGGGCGGCGCGCGTGGCGGCGCTCGCCGAACACATGGGGCCGGAGATCTTCACCGCTGCGTTGCGCGAGCTCGATGCCTACGCCGAGCGCCTGGCGCGCGCGGCGCTCGGCGTAGGCATCGAGCTCGCGCAACGCAGC
>JALTZY010000365.1 GCA_027045905.1 Paracoccaceae bacterium | reverse complement strand
ATGCCTCCACTTCGTCCACCCGCGCGGGCGCAAGCGCATCGAGGCCGCGCCCGCGCGGGTGGACGAAGTGGAGGCATGGACCCGCTCCGGCCACATGTGGAGCCGGCGCGCGGCCCTGGTGATCATGCTGCCCTGGACTCGCCAGCGCCACCCCAAGCCCGAGGACATCGCCATTCGCGAGCGTGTGCTGGGCTGGGCGGCGGGCTATGTGGCGGATCGGGAATGGTTCATCCAGAAGGCCATCGCCTGGTGGCTGCGCGACCTGTCGAAACGCGACCCGGAGCGGGTGCGCCGTTTCCTTGCCGAACACGGCGCGGGCATGAAACCCTTCGCCCGGCGCGAAGCCTCGAAACACCTGTAGCCCCCGTTCCCCTCCTCCTGCCCCGCGATCTTCCTCGCTCGCGCCCATCAATCCCGCGCCGTAACGCCCTGTTAAGCCCTCTCTGGCAAGGTAAGCCCGAAGCGATCAGGAGGATTCGGTGAGCACCGAACTGGCGACCTTGGCGGATATGGGCAGTGCCGGAGCCGGACTGCCCGCCCTGAGCGAAACCGCGAACCCGGCACCGGCAGCAGCGGAGCTGCCGGCTGCGGCGACGGTTTCCCTGAACAAGCGGCAGAAGGCGGCGATCATCGTGCGCCTCCTGCTGGCCGAGAATATCGAACTAGATCTCGCCTCCCTGCCCGAGGACCTGCAGGAAAGCCTGACCGTGGAAATGGCCTCGATGCGCTTCGTGGATCGCGCCACCCTGCGCGCGGTGATCGAGGAATTCGTGCGCGAGATCGAGGATATCGGCCTGGCCTTCCCCGCCGGGCTCGAAGGCGCACTGGAACTGCTGGGAGGGTCGATTTCCGCCGCCACCGCCGCGCGCATCCGCCGTCAGGGAGGCGTGCGCGTCACCGGCGACCCGTGGGAGACCATCTCCGGCCTAGACCCTGCCCGCCTGCTGCCCGTGCTCGAGCAGGAGAGCACCGAGGTCTGCGCCGTCCTGCTCTCCAAGCTGAAGGTCTCCAAGGCCGCGGAACTGCTCGGAAAACTGCCCGGAAAGCGCGCCCGCCAGATCACCTACGCCATGTCCCTCACCGGAGCGATTTCGCCGGAAGTCGTCGAAAGGATAGGGCGCTCCCTGGCCGAACAGCTGGATGCCCAGCCCGCCACCGCCTTCAGCGAGGGGCCGGTCGAGCGCGTCGGCGCGATCCTGAACTTCTCCCCCGCCAGCACCCGCGAAGAGGTGCTCGAAGGACTCGAACAGGACGACGCCACCTTTGCCCGGGAAGTGCGCAAGGCAATCTTCACCTTCGCCAATATTCCCAAGCGGATCGACCCGCGCGACATCCCCAGGATCACCCGCAATCTCGACCAGGCGCAGCTGATCACCGCCCTCGCCGCCGCCACCGGCCCGCTCAGGGAATCCGCCGAATTCATCCTCTCCGCCATGTCCAGGCGCATGGCCGACCAACTGCGCGAAGAGATGGAAAATCTCGGTACCGTCAAGGCCAGCGACGGCGAAGCGGCGATGAACGCCGTGGTCAACGCCATCCGCGAACTCGAAGCCGCCGGAGAAATCCTGCTGATCGCCGAGGACGAGGAGTGACACGACCATTCCCCGGAAGGGCCTGCACCGCCCCTCCTTCCGAAACCCGGGCAGCATGCGGGCCGGAAAGCCCGCTCCCGCCTGAGCCCTGCCCGCTCCCAACATCCCGCGAATTTCCGCTCCTCTCAGCGATCGGCGAAGATATCGTATTCCTGCCTGTAGGCCGGGCTGGTCAGGCCAAAGGCCCCCAGCACCGAGTGAAACACGTTATCCTGACCGAATCCCCGACCGGCAGGCGGCTTGCTCACCAGCGTTTCCGGCCCGACCCCACGCGCGGCGGCAAAGCCGGGCGACATCCATACCAGCACCGGAATGTCGCGCTGCACATCCGGGGCCAGCGCATTGGGCAGGCCGTGCAGATACACCCCCCCCTCGCCCAGGGATTCTCCGTGGTCGGAGGCGTAGATCATCACCGACTGCGCATCCGCGACTCCCTCCAGCACCCCGACGATCCGCGCCAGCAGCCAGTCTGTATAGACGATGGTATTGTCATAGGCATTGATCAGTTCCTGGCGGCTGCATTTCTGTATCTGCACCGTGTCGCAGACCGGGCTGAAGCGCTCGAATTCCGGCGGATACTGGTCGTAATAGGCCGGACCGTGACTGCCATTGCCCTGATGCAGCACGATGAACAGGCGCCGGGCATCGCTGCCGGCGATGAGTTCGGCCAGCCCGTCCACCAGCGCTTCCTCCGAGGTGCGCTCCCTGCAACCCGGGCTCGTGCAATTGGCGCGCAGGGTCTGCATGGACACGTATTGTGCCACCTTCTGCGGCGGCTCGCCCGAGGAATTGGTGCGCCAGATCACCTCGACCCCATGCCTCTGCAGATAGGATCCCAGCGGCTCCCGCAGGGTGGTTACCGAGGCCTGCGAGCCGGCATCGGTCAGCATGCAGGCCAGCCCGGCCAGGGTGTAGGTCGCGCAGGAGCGCGCACCGGGCAGCGCCACCAGCCCCAGCTCGCGCGTATAGGGATCGGTCTCGCGCTCATAGCCGTATTGGGCGTGGTTGGCGGCCCGGGCGCTTTCGCCGATCACCAGCACCACCACCTGGCGCTGGTCCGGGGGGAGGCGGTAGGTGAATGTCCCCTCCGGCAGCAATATCTGCTCGCGGTTCAGCGCCGCCTCCTGGCGCAGGTAGCGCAGGGTATTGACCACATAATTCCAGGGCAGCGCCAGGCTGCCCAGCACAGTCATGTGCCGGTCGAACCACAGCCATTGATACGAGGCTGCGAAGGCATAGGCGAAGAAGGCCGCGCTGGTGCCCAGTGCCAGCCCCACCTGCCGCCAGCGCGCCGAGCGCCTGAGCGGCATCCAGGCCACCACCAGCGCCGGAAGCACCCCGAGACCGAGAACGAAGAGCAGCAATTTCGGGTGCCACAGGTCGGTCGTGGTCTTGGTATCGGTGGCAAAGACGCTGCGGATCACGTTGATGTCGATGAGCGTGCCGTAAGTAAGGATGAAATAGAAGGCGAAGGCATTGATCAGCAGGCTGAAGATCGCCACCAGCTTCAGAAGCCGCAGCGACAGCAGCGACAGCAGCACCATGCTGACCACCTGCAGAAAGATCACCAGCATCGCCAGCAGGCCCAGGGTCAGGAATCTGTCGCTCGGGCTGGCATCGCCCAGAAACCCGGCCGCGCGGGCAAACATCGGCCCGTCAAAGGCCACCAGGGTGAACAGGGTGAACAGCAGCACGAAACGGCCCGGGGTCAGGCCCCTTTCGGCCTTGCCTCCCGCATTTGGCGCCGCGCCTGCCATCTCTTCTCTTCCTCCGCACTCTCCGCCCGACCGGGATTAGCCGGGGCGAGATTTACTATCAGGAGCGGATCGCGAAAAGCATGTTTTGCCGCTTCCCTCCCGGCGATTGCCCCTTCCCGGGCCCGATCGGTGAGATCTTGCCGAAACCGGACCCGCTCCCCCGCCTCCAAGAGCGCGGCGGTGATGCGCCGGATCGAGCGCCGCGCTACCGGCGCAGGCGCGCCGCCTCGGCCGCGTCCTCGATCGCCCAGTAGCTCAGCGCATCGCGGATGCCCTCGGCCACGGCCCGCCGCCAGGCGGAATCCGCCAGTCTGGCCCGGTCCCGCGGCGAGGAAAGGAATCCCAGTTCGATCAGCACCGAGGGAATGTCCGGGGCCTTCAGCACCGAGAAGGCGGCCGAAAGGCGCGGGTTCTTGCGGGTCGCGCCGGTGGCCGCATAGATGCCTTCGATCAGCGCTTCGGCCAGCCGCTCCGAGCGCGGCCGGGTCTCGCGCCGAACCAGGTCCATGAGCACCAGCGCCAGACTGTCGCTCTGACCGGCAAGGTCCACCCCGGCCAGAAGATCGCCCCGATCATGGCGCTCGGCCAGTTTCTCGCTGGCCAGGTCGCTGGCCTCTTCGGAAAGCGTATAGACCGCCGCCCCGCTGGCGTGCCCGGTGCCCAGCGCATCGGCATGAAGCGAGATGAACACGTCGGCGCCCGCGCGCCGCGCCAGCGTCACCCGCCTCTCCAGCGGCACGAACACATCCCCCTCGCGCGTCAGCACCACCTGAAACTCGCCGCTGCGCAGCAACAGCTCCTTGAGCTCACGGGCAAACCGCAGCACCACATCGGCCTCGCGCAACCCTTCGCGCTCCGCCCCCGGGTCGATGCCCCCATGCCCCGGATCGAGCACCACCACCAGCGGCCGGTCGCCGGTCTGGCGCTGGCGGGCAGGCGGGTTCGCCGGGCTTTCCGGAAAGTCCGGCAAGGAAAACAAGACGCTGGGAGGCGCTCCCGCCACAGAGGCGAAATCTTCCGGGCTGGTATCTTCAAGCCGCAGGCGCACCGTGGCCGCATCTCCTGCGCCACGCTCCATCGCCGCGCTCCGCACCGCGTAGGGCGCCGACAATTCCAGCACCAGCCGGCTCCAGCCCGGGCGCAACAGCCCGGCGCGCGCGGTCAGGATCGCATCGGAGCGAGCCGCAAGGGCCGGCGCATCCAGGCCGCTCCAGTCCAGTTCGGAGAAGTCGAGCACCAGCCGGCGCGGATCGTCCAGGACAAAGACCCTCCAGGGCACAGGCCGGCTCAGGTCTATCGCCAGCGCCAGCCCGTCCGGGCTCGGCAAGAGCCGCACCCCGTCCGGGCCGAGGCGTGCCAGCGCGCTCAGCCCCTCTCTCGCCCCCTGCGCGCGCACCCCGGCCCCGGCGGCCAGAACCGTCGCCACCACCAGAGCCGCCAGTACCGTCAGCCAGAGCCGCATCGCCCGCCTTCAACCATCCTCGGCCGCCGCGCGCACTTCCTCGACCACCTGGCGCATCCCCTCGAGCGGCACATAGCCGCGCAGCATCTGGTTGCCGATGACGAAGCCCGGCGTACCGGTGATCTGCAGGCGCCGGGCGAGGCCGTGATTGGCGCCGATCACCTGGTTGATCACCGGATTGTCAATCCCTTCCAGGATCGCCTGCCCGTCGAGCCCCAGCCCCTCGGCGACGGCGACAAGCGATTCCTCGGAGACATTGGCCCGCATCTCCATCAGCGCGTCATGCAGCCTTCCATAGGTCTCGTCGCCATAGAGGATCTGGGTGGAAATGGCAAAGCGCGAGGCCAGCAGGCTGTCTTCGCCCAGGATCGGGAATTCCTTGATGATGAAGCGGATATTGCCGTCGCTCTCGATCAGCTCCTTGACTTCGGGAAAGGCGCGCTTGCAGAAACCGCAGCGATAGTCGAGGAATTCGACGATGGTCACATCTCCCTCCGGGTTGCCCAGCACCGCCGAATAGCCGTCGTTGAAGATCTCCTCGGCATTGACCGCGATCAGTTCGGCGTCATTTGCCACCTGGGCCTCGGCCTGGCGCTGCTCGAGCACCGCAATCGCCTCCATCAGCACTTCGGGGTTTTCCAGCAGATAGGCCCGCACCGCCGCGCCAAAGGCCGCGCGCTCCTCGGCGCTCATGTCGGTCAGGTCGGTCGCAGCCGCCGGGCTGCCCAGCAGGGCCAGCACCAGGGCCAGCACCTGCCCGAATGCCGGAAAAAGGCGTTTGGTCATGTTTTTCTCCATATTTCGTCTCGGCGGCCGGGGCCGCAGTGAAAAGATGCGCACGGGCGTTCTGCCCGGTCTGGCACAGACCCCGCCGCGCAGCAAGCAAGCCGCACCGCAGGCAATGGCGGGCGGCGGGATTGACACCGCGCGCGCTCGATGCGACCCCGGTACGACCCTTGGGCCAGAGTGGAGGAGAGGCATGAAAACTTCAAGGCGCAGCGCGGTCGATCCCTTTATTGTGATGGACGTGATGGAGGCGGCCCGGCGCGAAGAGGCAGCCGGGCGCCACATCATCCACATGGAGGTGGGCCAGCCCTCGACCCCGGCCCCGCACGCAGCCCGCGCAGCGGTGGCGCGCGCGCTGGACGCGGACGCGCTGGGCTACACCGTGGCGCTGGGCCTGCCGGCCCTGCGCGAGGGCATCGCAAACCTTTACAAGGACTGGTACGGTCTCGATCTGGACCCGGCCCGGGTGGTGGTCACGGCGGGCTCTTCGGGGGCCTTCGTGCTGGCCTTCACGGCGCTGTTCGATACCGGCGCGCGGGTGGGGCTGGCCGCGCCCGGCTACCCCTCTTACCGGCACATCCTCACAGCACTTGGACTGCGCCCCGTGAGCATCCCCGCGCGCGCCGAAAACGGCCTGCAGACGGTGCCCGAAGACCTGCCCGAGGCGCTGGACGGGCTGATCGTCGCCTCACCCGCCAACCCGACCGGCACCATGCTCGACCATCCCGCGCTGGAGCGGCTGATTGGCGCAGCAAGCGCGCGCGGCGCGTCCTTCATCTCCGACGAGATCTATCACGGGCTGCATTACGAATCCCGCGCCATCTCGGCGCTGGAGATCAGCGACGATGTCTATGTGATCAATTCCTTTTCCAAGTATTTCTCCATGACCGGCTGGCGGGTGGGCTGGGCGGTTGTGCCGCCGGACCATGTGCGCGCGGTCGAGCGCCTGGCGCAGAACATGTTCATCTGCGCGCCGCATGTGAGCCAGCTTGCGGCCATTGGGGCACTGGAGGCGCGCGACGAATGCGAGGCGATGCGCGCAACCTATGCCGAGAACCGCCGGCTGATGCTCGAAGGCCTGCCGCGCGCGGGCTTTGACGCCTTTGCGCCGCCGGACGGGGCGTTTTACATCTATGCGGATGTGAGCGCGCATACCGAGGACAGCCGCGGCTTCGCCGCCGAGATCCTGCGCGAGGCCGGGGTGGCGGTGACGCCGGGGCTCGATTTCGACCCTGCGCGCGGGCACCGGACGCTGCGCTTTTCCTATGCCCGCGCGAGCGAGGAGATCGCCGAGGGGCTGAAGCGGCTCGAGGCATTCATGGCGAGGAGGAAGCGGACCCCGTAACCTGCCGAGTTATCGAAATGTTTCCCGGCAGGGCGGCCGGCGGGCACTCGCGGCGTATCCGGAGACAGAAGGCTCGGCGCCGATGTCCTACTTCACCACATGTTTTCGGATACGCCGCACCATGAGCCAGACCAGCGCCACCACCGGCAGCACCAGGAGCGCGGTGATCTGCCCCTTGCTGAGCCCCGTGGGCTCGCTCAGCGGATAGGCGAGGTAGGAGACCAGCGACAGCGCGTAATAGCTGATCGCCACCACCGAGAATCCCTCGACCGTCTCCTGCAGGCGCAGTTGCAGATCGGCGCGCCGGTCCATGCTTGCAAGCAGTTTCTGGTTCTGCGCCGATCGTTCCACATCCACCCGCGTGCGCAGCAGGTTGCCGGCCCGCGCCGCGCGCGTGGCCATGCGCTCGAGCCGGGTTTCGGCCGCCTCCACCGTGCGCATGGCCGGATCGAACCGGCGCATCATGAATTCGGCCAGGGTCTGGCGGTTGTCGAACCGTTCCTCGCGCAGCACCTTTATGCGCGCATGGACGATCATTTCGTAAGCCCGCGTCGCCCCGAAGCGAAACGAGGTGCGCGCGGTCAGCCCCTCGAGTTCGGCGCTCAGCGCCAGAAGCTCGGCCAGATCCTCCTCCGCCTCGCAGGCCGAGCCCGACAGCCCCCGCACCAGGGCGCTCAGCGCATCCCCTACCGCACGCATCTGCCCGGAGATCCGGCGCGCCTCGATCAGCCCCAGCATGGCCATGGTCTTGTAGGTCTCGATCTCGCAGATCCGCTGCACGATCCGCCCCACCCGGCGCGGGCTGATCCCCTCGCCGGCAAACAGCGCAAAGCGCAGATGCCCCCCGGCATCGATGCGAAAGTCCCCGGCCAGCACCGCCGCCCCATCCAGCACCTCCACCGCCACCAGGCTTTCGGGCACGAACCAGGCGCTGTTTCTGGCCACGATCTCGTCGTCTTCCGGGCGCGGCTCGATGCGGATCAGTGCCGAGGTGAGGCGCTTTCCGGGCATCTCGGCCAGCCAGTCGGGCGGAAACAGGTCGAAAGCCGCCGGGTCGAAGGGGCGTGCTTCGAGCCCGTCGGAAAAGATCGTGTAGGTGACGAATTCGGAATGGCACTCCCATTTCAGCCGGTGCTTGCCGATCTCGCCGAAGTAATGCGTGGCCCCGGGCCGGGGATGGGGCGCACCGTAGCGGTCGAGCAGCCGGATCAGGTGGTCGAGATCCGCCTGCCGGTCGCGCCCGGCGGCATTGCCGGGCTGCTTGATCGCGAGGAAGGCGGCCTGCGAGGGCACATTGAGCGGCGCAAAGGGGCGCGCGTGCAGCTCGTTGGCCAGTTCGTAGCGCAGCGGGTGGTCCTGGATGTCGCTCATGTCGCGTGCCTCTCTCTTCTCCTGCCTCTTCCTGCGCCTTTTCACGGGCTTTGCCTGCACCGCTCTCATTGCCCTTTCGCGGCACCGTCCCGACGCCCTGGCGGCACCTTCACGGCACATGTATCACCCCGGCGGGGAAACGAACAAGAGCGTCAGGTCGCGCTCCGGGCGCCAGTCCCGCGCCCGCCATTCGAAGGTGGTCGGAGAAGTCTTGCGGATGCCGTCGCGGCACAGCGTGACCAGCATGCGCGGATCGCCCTTGTCGATGGCCAGGTGAAAGCGGCCGATCGGCCCGCGCCAGCTGTTGGCGGTGGTGAGGATGTAGCGCAGGGCGTAGGCGGTGGTGGCGGCGTATTCGTCCGGGCCGAGGCGCGAAAGCACCCGGGAACGAAAGCTCGCATCCATGCAGGCCTCGCGGCGCTAGAACGAGATGAGGCTAGGTTGAAGCGTATCCTGCGTTTTTGAGGTAGTTTGCGCATTCGTCGGGTGTAAACCGGTCGAGGAGTGTTCCTATTC
>JALTZY010000364.1 GCA_027045905.1 Paracoccaceae bacterium | reverse complement strand
CTGCTGTGGTGGCGTGGTAGATCGACCTGAACGAGGCACCCGCCCCGGCGCGATGTTACAACAACGACCGGATCGCCGCCTGCGCCAGCCGCTCCACCGGTTGCGGCCAGAAGACGAAGCCCAGCGCGAAGATGACGGACAGCGCCGAGACGAACTTCAGCTCGAAGGGCATGGCCGCCACCGCGCCTTTCGGCTCGTCCATGTACATCACCTTCACCACCCGGAAGTAATAGAAGGCGGAAACGACCGACGCCAGCACGATGATGATGGCCAGAATCGTCAGATCGGCCTTCAGCGCCGCCACGAAGGCGAAATACTTGGCGAAGAATCCGGCCAGCGGCGGAAAGCCCGCCAGTGCGACCATCACCGCGCCCAGCGCGAAGGCCATGCCGGGGTTGGTGCTGGCCAGCCCGGCGAAGTCCTCGATCTCCTCCACGGCGCGTTCTTCCCGCCGCATGGCGATGATGATGGCGAACGCGCCCACCGTCAGCAGCAGATAGATGACGAGATAGAGCATGGTGGCGCGCAGCCCTTCCATGCCGCCTGCCGCCAGACCGACAAGCGCGATGCCCATGTGGCCGATGGACGAATAGGCCAGCAGCCGCTTGATGTTGCGCTGCGCCAGCCCCGCGAACGCCCCCAGAAGCGCAGAAGCGACGGCCATGAACACGATCACCTGCCGCCACGCCTCCGCAGCGTCGGGAAAGGCTTCGTAGAGAACGCGCATGAGCACCGCCATGGCCGCCAGCTTCGGCGCGGCTGCGAAGAAGGCGGTCACCGGTGTTGGCGCTCCTTCATAGACGTCCGGCGTCCACATGTGAAAGGGCACGGCCGAGATCTTGAACGCCAGGCCCGCGAGAACGAACACGATGCCGGTGATGACGCCGAGATGAGCCCCCTCCCGCAACGCCTGCGCGATGCCGGAAAAGCTTGTGGCGCCGGCGAAACCGTAAACCAGCGACGCGCCGTAGAGAATGAGTCCCGAGGCCAGCGCGCCCAGCACGAAATATTTCAGTCCCGCCTCCGAGGAACGCACGGACTCCCGATTCATGGCCGCCAGCACGTACAGCGCCAGCGATTGCAGCTCCAGGCCCAGGTAGAGCGCGATCAGCCCATGGGCGGAAACCATGGCCATCATGCCCAGCGCCGAGAGCAGCATCAGCACCGGATATTCGAACCGCTCTATGCGCTCCGCCTTCATGAAGCTCACCGACATGATGATGGCCAGCGCCGTGGCGAACAGGATCAGCAGCTTCATCACACGCGCCAGGGAATCCACGACGAACACGCCGCCGAAGGCGCGCGCCGCCTCGTCGCCTCCGGTCATCAGCACCAGCACGGCGGCGACAGCCAGCGCCAGCAGCGCCAGCGTGTTCACGATGTCGCTGGCCCGGCTGCGAAAGAACACGCCCAGCATCAGGAGAGCCATGCTCAGGACGGCCAGCACCATTTCCGGCAGGGCCGGTGCGAATGTGTTCCAGATGCTCATCTCGCTTCGTTCTTTCCGCTCGTTGCGTTCCGTCGCCGCTGTCCGCTCCGTTTCACGGCAGCGCCGCCTGCTTGACCGCTCCGCCGGCGATCTCCAGCCCCGCCTGCACCTGCGCCAGCAGGCCGCTTACCGCCGAATCGTAAAGCGACGTGACCACCCCCGGCTGCACGCCGAACCAGACGGTCAGCGCCGCCAGCGGCAGCAACACCGCCGCCTCGCGCCAGTCCATGTCCCTGATCTTTTTCAGCTCCTCCTTCTCCAGCGGGCCGAAGATGACGCGCCGGTAGAGATACAGCGCGTAG
>JALTZY010000363.1:374-1796 GCA_027045905.1 Paracoccaceae bacterium | reverse complement strand
AAAGTGGGGCCCGGCGACGAAACCGATCGACGATCCCACCTGGCGGGCCGTCACCACCACCATCGCCGACATCGGCCTGAAGCCCCTGAGCCCGGTGCACCTGAAGGCCCGCAAGGACACAGCCAGCGGCGACATTCACCTGTCATGGATCCGCCGCATCCGCATCGGCGGCGACAACCGGCAAGCGCCGGACGTGCCGCTGGGAGAGGAAAGCGAGCTCTACGAAGTGGACATCCATGACGGCGCGGTGGTGAAGCGCACGCTGAGCGCCGCTACGCCGGAGGCCGTCTACACCGCCGCCATGCAGCAAGAGGACTTCGGCGGTCTGGTCATGCAGCTCGAGTGGTCGGTGGCGCAAATGTCCGCTGTCTTGGGGCGGGGGCAGGAGCGGAGGACGGTTTCGCGATTGTGAGATCAATCCGCAAGCGGTTCGATGTGATCGCGGAACCATCGGGTAAAATCTTCCTCACTGATGGCTCCCGCGGCGAGATCGAGGAAAGTGGCCACGCATTCGGCATTCGAGGCCGTGAGCGCATAGCCATTGAGCATGAGGAACAGCTCCGCGATGATGAGAGCAGTGCGCTTGTTGCCGTCGACGAAGGGATGATTGCGAGCGATACCATAAGCGTAGGCCGCGGCGAGCGTCGCGATGTCGGCATCGCCGTAATCCGCCTTGTTGCGCGGCCGCGCCATGGCGGCTTCGAGGGCGGCGCGATCACGAATGCCCGCCGGCCCGCCATGTTCGGCCAGATGCTCGTCATGCAGGGCGAGCACGACGGAAAGATCGACCCAGACCAGCTGTGATGGCATTGTTTCTCCGGACTTGGGAATGATCGTTGGCCTTCAGGCGGGAACGCCGGTTGGTGAAAATCAACGAACAGGCCGTGCCTGTCACTTTGCCAACGTCCGCAAGGCGTCGCGACGTTTCTTCATGATCTCGCGCGCCGCCTTCATCTGATCCTCGAACGCCGGATCATAGGGCGTGATGCGAAAGCCGTCCGGGGTTTCCGTCAGGTAGAGCACATCGCCCTTCTCAAGCTTGAGCCGGGAAAGCAGCTCCTTGGGCAGCACTACGCCGGTGGAATTGCCGATGGATGTGAGTTTGAGCCTGTGCATGTCGTGCTCCATGGTTATAACGACGGTTATAATATAGCATCACAGCCAACAAACTCAAGAAACCTCATGTCTGACACGCCGAACCTGAAACTCCCCTACATCGAGGCGGCGCAAGCGCAGAAGCACGTCACCCACAACGAGGCTCTGCGCACGCTGGACGCCGTGGTGCAACTGGGCGTGCTCGACCGCGACCTTTCCGCGCCGCCCGCGAACCCGGCCGAGGGGGATCGTTACCTGGTGGCCGCCGGCGCCTCGGGTGACTGGTCGGGCAAGGAAAACCTGATCGCCGTCTTTCAGGATGGCGGT
>JALTZY010000363.1:0-364 GCA_027045905.1 Paracoccaceae bacterium | reverse complement strand
GTTGTGCTGGGTGGTCGACGAGGATGCGCTGACCGTCTGGAACGGCGCGGCGTGGCACGACGTGGACGTCGCCGTTCCCGACGCCTTGCAGAACAAGTCCATGGTCGGCGTCAACACCAGCGCCGATGTCACCAACCGGCTGTCGGTCAAGTCCGAGTCGGTCGGGGCCGCCGTCAGGCGGGAAACCATCATCGAAACGATCCTGGGGGTGCACGGACCGCGCGGGCCGAAGGGCGATATAGGCCCGCAGGGACCGCAAGGGCCTCCGGGACCACAAGGCCCACCCGGCGATGAAAACGTGAATGGAGGACATTTCTGATGGTCGCGACGATACAGATCAAACGCCGCAATTCCGGCGCCGCCG
>JALTZY010000362.1:5139-8885 GCA_027045905.1 Paracoccaceae bacterium | reverse complement strand
TCCGAGACGGTCAAGGGGCTCGATGCGGCAGTGTCGGCCTATGCCACCAGCGTGAAGGCGGCAGCGGCACCCACCGACGAGCTGGTCAAGAAATACGGCGCGCTGGCGGGCGAGGCGCGCGCCCTGCTGATCGTTCAGCGCGATCTGGCGAAGCTGGAAGCGCTCGACAGCATTGCAAGGGGCCTGACGGCAGCACGCGAGGCGCTGGGCGATATCGGAACCGTGACCTCCGGTGAATTCCGGGAGGCGGCAAGAAAGGTTGCTGCCCTGAAGACCGAGCTCGAACAATTGCGTGCGGAGCAGAGGGCCATTCTCTCCGAAGGTCTTGGTATCGGCGACAACGCGGTCAGGAACATCCGGCTGCAGTCACGCATGGCCGAAATCCGTGAAGCTCTGCTTGCGCTGGGCAATTTCACCCGGCCGGTCAACGATCTGAGCCGCGCACTGGGCATTGCCGCCATGGATGCAAACGAACTGGCAGTCGCCATGGCCGACCTGCGGGATGCGAAAGGCATCGAAGAACAGACGGCGGCGCTCGAGCGACTGCGCGAGGCCTACACCGCGGCGCTGGGTGGCGTGGAGAACATGACCGCAGAGCAGCGCACCCTGCTGAAGCAGCTCACGGACGCGGCGCTCGCCACGATCCGGTTCCGCTCGACCATGGACGATGCGTCCGCCTCGGTCGGCGGCGCGGCGGAGCAGGCGACGACGCTTGCAGACGAACTCGCGCGCGCGTCCGGCAATGCCATGTCGCTGGTGGGCCAAAGCCTCTCGTCGCTGCGCCAGAGCGAGATCCGCCTGAAATTCAAGGACGACCCTGTCGGGCAGGCAAGGGCGCTGGCCGGGGCGCGGTTCGATGCCGGCGTGGGCGACGTGTCCGGCGCAGATCCGATCCTGCAGGAAGGGCTGCGCCGCCAGCGCGAGGCTTATATGGCCAATGCGGAAGCCGTGGCGCGCAACCAGCAGGCGCTGGCCGCCTGGAACCGGGAGCAGCGCCGCGCCGCCGCCGGGGTTCGCACCACCCTGAAAGCGCTCGAGGAACAGGCCACCGGTCTGGACGCGGCCAGGGGGACGCTTGCCTCCTATGTCGAAAAGTCCACCGATCTCGGCAAGGGCATCGGCGAGAGCCTCGTGGGGGCGTTTCGAAGCGCGGAACAGGCCATGGGCAACTTCGTGCGCACCGGAAAGCTGGAATTCCGCTCGCTGATATCCTCGATGCTGGCGGATTTCGCGCAGCTCTCGGCCAGGAAGTTCATTCTGGGGCCGCTGGCCGAGCGCCTCGGTGGCGCCCTCGGCAAACTCGCCGGCAACCCTGGCCTCTTCGCCAGCGTTCTGCATTCAGGCGGCGTGGCCGGCGCCGGCGGGCCGACACGGGCGGTCCCCGCCTTGGCCTTTGCCGGCGCGCCAAGGATGCATTCCGGCGGCTGGGCCGGGCTTCGACCCGACGAGGTGCCGGCGATCCTGCAGCGGGGCGAGCGGGTGCTCTCGCGCCGCGAGGTGGCGGCGGGCGTCGGTGCAGCCCCGGTGAACATCACCATCCAGACCCGGGACGCCGAGAGCTTCAGACAGTCGCGCGCCCAGGTGGCAGCCGACATCGCCCGCGCCGTGGCGCTGGGCAGGCGGGGGATGTGATCGATGGCTTTCCACGAAGTCCGGTTTCCCGACGACATCAGCAGGGGCGCGCGCGGAGGGCCAGAGCGGCGCACGCAGATAGTGGAACTCGCCTCCGGCGACGAGGAGAGGAACGCCAGCTGGGCCAACAGCCGGCGGCGCTACGATGCCGCCTACGGCATTCGCCGGGCGGATGATCTGGCCGCGGTGGTAGCCTTCTTCGAGGCCCGCAACGGCCGGCTCCATGGCTTCCGCTGGAAGGACTGGGCCGATTACAAATCCTGCCTGCCCTCGCAACCGCCAGCCCCGACAGATCAATACGTCGCGACCGGAAGCGGATCGAAAACCGTCTATCAGCTGATCAAGGCATACACCTCCGGCTCGCAGACATGGACCCGCAGGATCACGAAGCCGGTCGCCGGCTCCGTCAGGGTCGCGATCGACGGCGTGGAGCAGGCATCCGGCTGGAGCGTCGACACCGCAACCGGGCTCATCACCTTTACCACGGCCCCGCCTTTCGGAGCGACGATCACCGCAGGCTTCGAGTTCGACGTGCCGGTGCGTTTCGATACCGACATGCTCGATGTGACGCTGGATATCGAGCGCCTCGGTTCGATCACTTCCATTCCACTGATCGAGGTCCGGCGATGAAAAACCTCCACCCGAGCCTGCAGTCCCATATCGATTCCGGCGCCACCACACTCGCCTGGTGCTGGCGCATCACGCGTCAGGACGGGCAGGTGTTCGGCTTCACCGACCACGACCTGCCGCTCACGTTCGACGGCACGACGTTCGAGCCGGAAAGCGGCTTCACGGCCTCGGAGATCCGCACGGGGTCCGATCTGTCGGTCGATGCGCAGGACGCGGAAGGGGTGCTGACGTCGACTACCATCACCGAGACCGACATCCTCGACGGGCGCTGGGACAACGCCGAGGTCGAGATCTGGCGCGTGAACTGGGCGGGCACCGGCCAGCGCGTGCTCATGCGGCGCGGAGCCATCGGACAGGTTCGCCGCGGGCGGCTCTCGTTCGTGGCCGAGATGCGCTCTCTTGCCCATGTGCTGAATCAGAGTGTCGGGCGGACCTTCCAGGCCAAATGCGATGCGCGCCTCGGCGATTTCCGCTGCGGCGTGAACCTCAACGATCCGGCCAACAGGGGAAGCGGGTCCGTGCTCGCCGTTTCCGGCAGGCGCGATTTCACCGCAGCCGGCCTCGCGGGCCATGCCGACGGCTGGTTCGCGCTGGGCACGCTCACATGGACATCCGGCGCCAATGCGGGGCGCAATGCCGAGATCATGACGCATGCCTTCACAGGCGCAGCCGTCACCATCACGCTGATGGAAATCCCGGTCCGCCCCATCGCCACCGGCGATGCTTTCGACATCTTCGCCGGCTGCGACAAGACCTTCGAGACCTGCAAGGCGAAATTCGCCAACGCCGCGAACTTCCGCGGCTTCCCGCACATCCCCGGCCAGGACACGGTGGTCCGATACGCCAGCAATGGCGATCCGAACACGGGGGAAGTGCTATGAGCAAGCGGAAGAAGGTCGATGACATGCAGGCCCGGATCGTCGGGGCGGCGCGGGGCTGGCTCGGCACCCCCTATCATGATCAGGCTTCGGTAAATGGCGTGGGCTGCGACTGCCTCGGCCTGATCCGGGGCGTGTGGCGGGAAGTCGTCGGCCCGGAGCCGATGCCCGTGCCGCCCTATTCCCGCGACTGGGGCGAGGCGGGGCCGTGCGAGGTGCTGGCCGAGGCTGCGCGGGCGGCAATGGTGGAGATTGCCATCACCGAGGCCTGCACCGGCGACGTGGTGCTCTTTCGCATGCGCCGGGGAGCGATCGCGAAGCATGCGGGGATTCTCACGAATGGACGCCAGAATATTCACCGTTTCATTCATGCCTACGAACGCACGGGCGTGATCGAGGAACCGCTGAGCGATCCCTGGCGGCGGCGCCTTGCCTTCGCCTTCCGGTTTCCGGCATCGGACCGCGGGAAGGGTTGAGAGATGGCTTCCATCGTTCTCGCATCCGTCGGCAGCGCCATCGGGGCCTCCGTCGGCGGCGCGGTTCTCGGCGTCTCCGCCGTTACCATCGGCGGGGCCGTCGGCTCCTTCGTCGGCTCAGTGGTGGACA
>JALTZY010000362.1:0-5129 GCA_027045905.1 Paracoccaceae bacterium | reverse complement strand
CAGCTGGATCGTCTCTTCACTGGCGCCGGGCCAGCGGATCGAGGGCGCACGGCTCGAAAACCTCAAGGTGACCACCTCGACGGAAGGCGCCGTCATTCCCCGCGTCTGGGGCCGGATGAGGCTCGGCGGCAACATCATCTGGGCCACCGACTTCACCGAGCATGTGTCCACCAGCACCTCGGGCGGCGGCAAGGGCGGCGGACCGAAGGTCACCACCACCAGCTACAGCTACACGGCTTCCTTCGCCGTTGCGCTGTGCGAAGGGCCGATTGCCGGCATCGGGCGCATCTGGGCCGACGGCAAGCCGCTCGATCTGAAGGATGCGACATGGCGGATTTACAAGGGCGATGAAGCCCAGACGCCCGATCCGTTCATCGAGGCCAGGATGGGCGCCGGCGATGCGCCCGCCTATCGCGGCACGGCCTATGTGGTTTTCGAGGAACTCGACCTCACCCCCTTCGGCAACCGCATCCCGCAGCTTTCCTTCGAAGTGCTTCGACCGCTGGTAGAATCCGCCACCGCTGAGGGAATGGTGAAATCGGTCACCATGATCCCCGGCTCGGGCGAATTCGTCTACGCCACCGAGCCGATCACGCGGGGCACGGGCGGCAACACGGCGTCGGAGAACATCAACAACGCCGCCGGAAAGCCCGATATCCTGGCATCTCTCGACAACCTGAAATCATCGGCGCCCGCCGTGCAGAACATCTCCCTCGTGGTCAGCTGGTTCGGCCTCGATCTGCGCGCGGGCAACTGCCAGATCAGGCCCGGTGTCGAGACCGCCTCCAAGGTGACCACACCCAGGACGTGGAGCGTGAATGGCGTAACCCGTTCTGGGGCGCATCTGATCAGCACCGATGCACAGGGCCGGGTGAACTACGGCGGCACGCCGTCCGACTTCTCGGTGGTGCAGGCGATTCGAGAGATGAAAGCGCGCGGCCTGCGCGCCACCTTCTACCCCTTCCTGCTGATGGACATTCCCGAGGGCAATTCCTTGCCCAACCCGTATTCCGACAACGCCGCGGCAAACGGCCAGCCGGCCCACCCTTGGCGCGGGCGCATCACCTGTTCGCCGGCGGCCGGTTACGTCGGCACGGTCGACAAGACGGCGGATGCGGCCATGCAGGTGGCGGCCTTCTTCGGCAATGCGCAGATCTCCGACTTTGCCGTGAGCGGCGAGACGGTTTCGTGGACCGGCGGCACGGACTGGGGCTACCGGCGGATGATCCTGCACTATGCGCATCTGTGCAAGGCGGCGGGCGGCGTCGACGCCTTCCTGATCGGCTCCGAACTGCGCGGCCTCACCACCATCCGCGACAGCGCCACCACCTTCCCCGCAGTCGCCGCCCTGAAGCAGCTGGCGGCGGATGTGCGCGCCATCCTCGGGGCCGGCACACAGATCAGCTACGCCGCCGACTGGTCCGAGTATTTCGGTCATCATCCGCAGGACGGCTCAGGCGACGTGTTTTTCCATCTCGATCCGCTGTGGGCCGACGCCAGCATCGATTTCATTGGCATCGACAATTACTTCCCGATTTCCGACTGGCGCGACGGAAACTACCATTACGACAGGCTTGTCGGCTGGTCGTCGGTGCGGGATCTTGGCTACCTGAAGGCCAATATCGAAGGCGGGGAAGGATACGACTGGTTCTACGCTTCCGATGCGGACCGCAAGGCCCAGATCAGAACGCCGATCTCGGATTTCGCCTATGGCAAGCCATGGGTTTTCCGCCCCAAGGATATCCGCTCCTGGTGGTCCAATCAGCATCATGACCGCCCCGGGGGTATCGAGAGCACGACACCAACCCCCTGGGCACCCCGGTCCAAGCCCATCCGCTTCACCGAGTTCGGCTGCCCGGCCGTCGATCGCGGAACCAACCAGCCCAACGTGTTCTACGATCCGAAATCCTCGGAAAGCACACTGCCGCACTTTTCGCGCGGCTGGCAGGACGAGGCGATCCAGCGCGCCTATGTCGAAGCGACGCTGGGATACTGGAGCGACGCGGCCAACAACCCGATCTCGAGCGTTTACGGCCAGCCGATGATCGAGATCGGCGAGGCCGCCCTCTGGGCCTGGGACGCCCGGCCCTACCCGGATTTCCCGGCCCGTGCGGATATCTGGTCGGACGCCGCCAACTGGCGGCTGGGGCACTGGATGGGCGGGCGGCTCGGGCAGGTGTCACTCGGCGCGCTGGTAAGGGACCTGTGCCGGGCGGGAGGGCTGCCGGATGCTCTCGTGGACGTCTCCGAGCTTTCCGACATCGTGCCGGGCTTCACCGTCGCCGCGCTCGAAAGCCCGCGCGCCTCGATCGCGGTGCTGGCGCGACACTTCGGCTTCGATGCCGTGGAGAGCGGTGGCAGGATCCAGTTTCGCACCCGCGGCCGGGCACCTTCCGCCACCATCCGGCCCGACGATCTGGTCGGCGGGAAGGACGAAGTGATGGAACTTGTGCGCGGCCAGGAGACCGAACTGCCCCGGGCGCTGAAATGGCAGGTGGTTCGCGCCGACGAGGAATACGACGCGGCAACGGTGGAGGCGCGACGGACCACCGTCGCGGCGGACGGCGTCACCGCCGAACGCTTTCCGCTGGCCGCGTCGCTTGAAGAAGCCGATCGGCGCTGCCGCCGGGCGCTGCTCGAAGCATGGGCCGGGCGGGAAACCATGACGGCCCGCCTGCCGCCATCGATGTTGCGGCTCGACCCGGGTGATGTGGTGTCTCTCGATCATGACGGGAGGATCTCCGAATATCGGATCACGCGCATCTCCGACGCCGGCCAGCGCGCGATCGAGGCCGTCCGCTCGGATCCGGACATCTACGACATGCCGCCCGGAAACGCGCGGCCGCCGCGTCTTTCCGCGCCGGCAGTGTTCGGCCCGGCGGATGTCGCGCTCATGGATCTGCCGCAGCTGGGTGACGCGACGCCGGCGCACCGGCCCTACGCGGCGGTATTCGCGAACCCCTGGTATGGCAATGCCGCCGTCTGGCGCAGCACCGGCAGTTCCGGCTTCACGCTGCTCGACGCCATCGGCCGGCCCGCGCGCATGGGGCGGCTCGCCGCCGACTTCCCCGCCGGGCCGACCGACATATGGGACAATGGCAGCCAGCTGCTGATCGACCTCAACTCCGGCACGCTTGTCAGCGTCACCGACGACGAGTTGTTTGCCGGGGCCAATGCGCTGGCCGTGGAGAGCGCGCCGGGCGTCTGGGAGATCGTGCAGGCGGGCGCCGCCGCGCTGGTGGCAAGCGGGCGTTATCGACTGACCCATCTGCTGCGCGGCCAGCGGGGCACCGAGGACGCCATGGGCGATCCCGCTCCGGCGGGCGCGCGGGTGGTGGTGCTCGATGCCACCGTCCAGCCTCTCTCGACCAGCGAGGCCGATCTTGGCATCCCATGGAACTGGCGCGTCGGGCCGGGCACTGCCGCGCCCTCGGACGCCATCATGCAGGCGCTGACCTTCACGCCGAACGGGCGCGGCCTGAAGCCATTCGCCCCGGCGCACGCCCGGATGCGCAGGCTTGCCAACGGCGATCTCGATCTGCGCTGGATCCGGCGCGACCGGGCGCTCTCGGCCGACAGCTGGGTGCTGACCGACGTGCCCATGTCGGAGGCATCGGAAAGCTACGATCTCGAAATCCTCTCCGGGGCAACGGTCAAGCGAACCTTGACCGTTGCCTCGCCGACCGCCCTCTACACCGCATCCATGCAGACCGCAGACTTCGGCGGCCCGGTCGCCAGCCTTGATGTCCGCATCTACCAGATCGGCGTGCTGGGGCGCGGCGTGCCGCTTGCAACCACCATCACAGTCACGGAGGCAACGCCATGACCACCCCCAACCTCGCCCTGCCGCTGCTCGCCGCAGCGCAGGCTCAAAAGCACGTCACCGTCAATGAGGCGCTTGCCCGGCTCGACGGGCTCGTCCAGCTTTCCGTGAAGGACCGAAACCTCGCCGCGCCCCCTGCCAACCCGACCGAGGGCGACCGCTACATCGTGGCAGCCGGCGCCACCGGCGCGTGGGCCGGCTGGGACGGCGACGTGGCACTGTTCTCCGGCGGGGCCTGGCTGAGGCTGGTCCCACAGGAGGGGTGGCGGGGCTGGGTGGAGGACGAAGGCATGCTCCTGGTCCGCTCCGGCGCGGCGTGGTCCGCCGACGTGCTGATCAAGTCCCAGAACGTCGAGGTGGCGCGCGGCGCGTTGGGCGGGGCGATTTCGCTGCAGGTGATCGAGGAAACGCTGTCCGGCCTGTCCGGGGCGACGGTCGCCTCCACGGTCGTCATTCCGAACAGGTCGATCTGCCTCGGCGTCTCGACGCGCACTTCGACGGCGATCACCGGCGCGACGAGCTACGACTGCGGGATCGCAGGGGAGACAGCCAAATTCGGCGCTTCGCTGGGGATCGCGACAGGCAGCAGCAACATCGGCGTGATCGGCCCGCAGGCCTTCTACGCCGACACGCCGGTCGTGCTGACCGCCAACGGCGGCAGTTTCACCAGCGGCGAAGTGAAGATCGCGATCCAGGCACTGACATTCGCCGCACCGACATGAGGACCGGCCCGGAAATCGGTCCGCACCAGCAGCCGAAAAGGAGAAACGGATATGGCTGACAGATACGAATACGAAATCCCGAAACTGCACGATCCGGCAATTGACATGTTCACCATCACCCCGGACACCGACCCGCCCCAGGTGCCGCGGGCAATCTACGTCGGCGCAGGGGGAGACCTTACTGTCGAGACGTTGACCGGCACGGTGGTGACCATGCAGGGCCTGCTTGGCGGCATGACATATCCTGTCCGCATCCGGCGCGTCCTCTCCGTCGGGACGACGGCAGGCGGCATCCTGGGCCTTGTGTGATGGGGACGGGGAATGCACCTGAAAACGGAAGCGCCAACATCGCGCCGACGGCGGATCCGCACATATTGCTCACGCCCTTCGTGGACGAGAACATGAAAGGCGGCAAGCGCGAATTCGTCCGCATGCCCGAAACGGAGTTCGAGGAAATCCTGGCGCGCGCCGCCGAGCAGGGGGCAAGGCGGGCCCTGGCGGACGTCGGGCTCGACGGCCATGATGCGGCAACGGATATCCGCGATCTTCGCACCCTGCTCGCGGCGATCCGGGAGGCGCGGCGC
>JALTZY010000361.1 GCA_027045905.1 Paracoccaceae bacterium | reverse complement strand
CATCCACCCGGATGCCGGTGCGGTCGAGGTGGTGGCGCGGGACGGGCGCGTCTTTCGCGGCACGCATCTGCTGGTCGCGACGGGGCGGCGGGCCAATACGGCGCGGCTCGATCTTGAGGCCGCCGGGATCGAGACCAGCCGCACCGGCATCCGGGTGGATGCGTCGCTGCGCACCAGCAATCGCCGGGTCTATGCGATCGGCGATGTGGCGGGGGGCGCGCAGTTCACCCATCTTGCGGGTTATCAGGCCGGGGTGGTGATCCGCTCGGCCCTGTTTGGCCTGCCCGCGCGCGCCAGGACCGCGCATATCCCGCGCGCCACCTATACCAGCCCGGAGCTTGCGCAGGTGGGGCTCAGCGAGGCCGAGGCGCGCGCCACCCATGGCGACCGGCTCGAGGTGGAGCGCCTTGACTTTGCCGAGAATGACCGTGCCAGGATCACAGGCCAGGCCGACGGTCTGGTCAAGGCGATGGTGGTCAGCGGGCGCCCGGTGGGGGTGTCGATCGTCGGCCCCGGCGCGGGGGATCTGATAAGCCTCTGGGCGCTGGTACTGGCAAATCGGTTGAAGATGTCCCATGTTGCGGCCATGGTCGCGCCCTATCCGACCCTGGGCGAGATCGGCAGGCAGGTGGCGGGGGCATATTATGCCCCGCGTCTGTTCGGAAGCGCGCGGGTGAAGGGGATTGTTCGATTTGTGCAGAGATTCCTCCCCTGAACGGGCCTGAACGGGGCAGATAGGATGAAAAGGTGCTGAATTCACTCTCGGGCCGGTTTCTGATCCTGACCATCGCCTTTGTCATGCTGGCGGAGGTTCTGATCTTCGTGCCTTCGGTCGCGCGCTTCCGGCAGGACTATCTGCGCGAGCGTCTCGAGCGGGCGCAGATCGCCTCTCTGGTGCTGCTGGCCGATGACATGATCTCGCCGAAGCTGGAGCGGGAGCTTCTGGAAAATGCCGGGGTGTATAACGTGGTCCTGCGCCGCGACGAGGCCAGCGAACTGATCCTTTCCTCGCCGATCCCGCACATGGTGGACATGACCATCGACCTGCGCACGGAGACTCCCTTCAGCCTTATGCGCGACGCCCTGCGCCGGCTGCTGATCGCGGAGAACGAGATCGTTCGTGTCATCGGTCGCCCGGTGCGCATGGGCGGCGAGCAGATCGAGGTGACGATCGAAACCGCGC
This sequence comes from Paracoccaceae bacterium, assembly GCA_027045905.1. Taxonomy (GTDB): domain Bacteria; phylum Pseudomonadota; class Alphaproteobacteria; order Rhodobacterales; family Rhodobacteraceae; genus JAAEUB01. The sequence continues at coordinate 7,707 of JALTZY010000361.1, read as the reverse complement.
CCCTGCGCCGGGCGATGCTCGATTACGGGCTCAATATCCTGCTGCTGTCGGCGGTGATCTCGGCGATCACGGCGCTGCTTCTGTTCCTCGCCGTGCGCCGGCTGATGGTGCGCCCGATCGGAAGCGTGGTCGGGCATATGCAGGCCTATGCCCGCGCTCCCGAGGATGCAAGGCGTATCATCACGCCGAGGGCGCGGGTCAGGGAACTGCGCGAGGCGGAGGAGGCGCTGCATGACCTTCAGACCGAACTGACCGGCGCGCTGAAGCAGAAGGAGCGCCTCGCCCAGCTTGGCGGCGCGGTGGCCCGCATCAGTCACGACCTGCGCAATATCCTGACCACCGCCCAGCTTTTCGCCGACCGCATGGAGGCGAGCCGCGACCCGGGCGTGCAGCGCGCCGCGCCCAAGCTCGTGAGCTCGATTTCGCGCGCGGTCAACCTGTGCGAAAGCACGCTGGCTTTCGGCAAGGCCGAGGAGCCCGCGCCCTCGCTCAGCCGGGTAGCGCTGGCGGAGGTGGCCGAGGAGGTGTTCGACAGCGAGCGCCTGAGCGCGGGGAGCGGGGAGATTTCCTATGGGGCGGACATCCCCGCGGGCATGGTGCTGCGGGCCGATCCCGAGCAGCTTTACCGGATCCTGTCGAATCTGGTGCGCAATGCCCGCCAGGCGATCAGTGCCAGCGGCCGCGAAGGAGAGATCCTCATCTCCGCGGAGGAGGGCGAGGACGAATGGGTGATCCGCGTCGTCGATACCGGGCCGGGCCTGCCGAAAAGGGCGCGCGAGGCGCTGTTCGAGCCCTTTGCCGGCACCACCCGCGCCGGAGGCAGCGGGCTGGGGCTCGCGATCGCCGCCGAACTGGTGCGCGGCCATGGAGGGCGGCTGGAGCTGGAGCGGACCGGCGAATCTGGCACGGTCTTTGCCATTCGTCTGCCCAGGGGGCTGGGGATTGTCTGAGGCAGGATTGTCCGAGTCCGGGCGGGGTGCCGGCAGGCTGCGGACGGCAGGCGCCGGGCAGCGGGAGACATGGCGAAATGCTTATCCGGTCAGGGCGGCAAAGAGACGGGGCAGCTTCTCGGGCAGGCGTCTGATGTCGTCGATTATGGTGAAGTTGTTTTCGCCGAAGATGCGCGCGACATAGCGGTCCGCTTCCGGGTCCAGGGTCAGGCAATAGGGGTGGATTGCGGCCTTCTGCAGCTCCTGCACCGCCTTTTTCGTGTCCATGCGCAGATATTGCGGGTCCCGCTCGTCGATATCGGCGGGCTCCCCGTCGGTGACCAGCAGCAGGAGCTTGTGGCGCTCCGGGCGCATCCGCAGGTGGTAGGCGGCATGGCGCATCGCCGCGCCCATGCGCGTGGAGAGCCCGCCCTTCATTCCGGCAAGGCGGCTTTTGGCCTCTTCGTCGAGCGGCTGGTCGAAATCCTTGAAGCGGGTGTATTGCACATCGTGGCGCCCGTCGGAGGAAAAGCCGTGAATCGCGAAGGGGTCGCCGATCCCCTCGATCGCCGCCGCCACCAGGGCCGTGGCCTCGCGGGTCAGGTCCAGCACCGTCTTGTCGGTGCCGCGCACCGGATCGTTGGTGCTTTCCGACAGGTCCAGCAGCACCAGAACCGCCAGGTCGCGCCGGTTGATCACCGAGCGCATGGTGATGCGCATGTCCGGCTGCTGGCCGATCCGAAGCATCACCATCGCATCCACCGCGGCGTTGAGGTCCAGTTCGTCGCCGTCCTCCAGCTTGCGCATCCTGGTCATGCCCTGGGGGCGCAGCCGGTCGATGATCTGCTTGATCCGGTGGGAAATGCCCTTGTTCTCGCTCAGCACCCGGTCGATGATTTCCGGATCCGCGCGCCCGTGGCGGCGCTCATAGACCGTGGTCCAGGCCGGGCGGTCGAGCTGTACGCGATAGTCGAATTCCGGGTAGTGGAAGGGTGCCGAGACCGGCTCCTTGCCCTCCATCTCGTTATAGGAGACGCCCTCGTCCTCGTAGGGAAACAGCTCGCTGCCCAGCACCCAGATTTCCTGCGCGTCGTCGCCGGCGGTTTCCACCTCGACCTCGTTGACGAATTCCATCAGCGAGACATGTTTGCGCACCTGGCGCTGGGAAGCAGGGATATAGGCGGTGGACTGGGCCCATTCGAATTCCTCGAGGCTCCAGACGAAGCGGTTGTCGTCGCGCCAGGGCAGGTTGAGGCTTTCGAGGATGCGCAGGCTCGGCAGGGCGCGGCGGGCCGAGAAGATGCCGTAGAGTTCGCGCCCCAGATCGGCGGCGAAGGCGCCGTCACGGGCATGTTCGCCCACATGGGCATGGAAGCGCCGGGCGAGATCGTCAAGCAGCGCATCGCCGGTTTCTCGCGCAGGATCCAGCAGCGCCAGGGCCGTGGCTTCCAGCAGCGCCATCGCCTCGTGCTCGTAGCCGGCGGCGGGGGCGGCCTCGGCCAGCGACCGCCAGAGTCGCCTGAGCCCCGGGAAATCGCGCGCCGCGCACCATTCGACCCGGGCGTCTTCCATGAGGCCGATCATGTAGCGCTCGGCCGGGGCCAGGGTGCCGGCGCTCTGCGGCATGTCGGTATAGCTCACATGGGCCGCCATATGGGCCGCCATGGCGCGGAAGAGGTCGATGCCCGAGACCCCGCCAATGGCGTCCACCGCATCGGGCAGGTGCAGCGCGCCGTCGCTGATGAACGGGCGGAAGGCGGTGCTGTCGGCCGCGGCCGGACGCAGGAAGAAGTCCCGCCCCCAGAAGGCGCGCAGATAGAAATTCAGCCGCCGCTGGCTGTCGATGAACAGCGTGCCCTTGCGTTCGGCTTCGAGTACCGCGCGGCTGTCCTCGGTCTCCAGGCCGAAATAGGCGGCCTGGCGCACCAGGTCGCGCCGGTAGGCATCAGCGCCGAAATCCGCCCAGCGGCGCAGCCCGGTGAGGGTGAGCTTGCCCAGAAGTTCGTCGATCACTCGGAACAGCGAGCGCAGGCCCCGCGGGGCGCGCGCCGAAAGCCGGTGCAGAAGCTGCAGATAGGCGCGCAGGAGATCCGGGTCGCCCAGCCGTCGTGAAACCCCGGGGAGCGTGGCGATCATGCGCTCGAGCACCTGGCCCGATACCATCGAGGAGAGCTTGAAGGCCGCCTCGAGCACATCGCCGACGATATCCTCGCCGCATTCCTTGGCCACCAGCGGCATTTCGTCGAGCCAGGTGATCAGCAGTTCGGGGCCCTTGCGCAGGGAGACGATGCCGCGTGCGCCGTCGAGCCATTCCTGAAGCGCGGCGGGGCTCATCACCCGCGCGGCCTCGGCGAAAGTGGCATCGAGCGTGCCGGCGAGCTCGGGGGCTGCGGTGATCAGGTCTTGGCGGTAATCGTCGAGATTGACGGTCATGGGGTCAGGCCCTCCTCAGCCGGGGCGCGCGCTGTGCCCCGGTCCGGTATCCGCCCGCCGCCGGGCAGGCGCGCGGCCTCCTCGGTCGGACATATGGCCGGGAAGCGAGGCGCTCCATCGCTCAGCCGAAGAATGTGGTAACGGCGGCGTCCAGCGTCTCGCGCATGTCGGGGTCGTCAGTGATCGGCTCGACCAGCGCCATGCGGCAGGCGGCGGTGGCGGGGATGCCTTTCTCGATCAACTGGCCCGCATAGATCAGCAGGCGCGTGGACATGCCCTCGTCGAGCCCGTGGCCCTTGAGATTGCGCGAGCTTTGCGCCACCTGCACGAGCTTGGCGGCGATTTCTGGGGCGACGCCGCTTTCGTGGGCGACGATCTCGGCCTCCACCCCGGCCTCGGGATAGTCGAAGCTCATGGCGCCGAAGCGCTGCTTGGTGGATTGCTTCAGATCCTTCATCATCGACTGGTAGCCGGGGTTGTAGCTGATGACGATCTGGAAATCCGGGTGCGCATCGACCAGCTCGCCCTTCTTGTCGAGCGGCAGCACCCGGCGGTGGTCGGTGAGCGGGTGGATCACCACGGTGGTATCCTGGCGCGCCTCCACCACCTCGTCGAGATAGCAGATCGCGCCGATACGCGCGGCGATGGTCAGCGGGCCGTCCTGCCAGCGGGTGCCGTTGATGTCGAGCAGGAAGCGGCCGACCAGATCGGCGGCGGTCATGTCCTCGTTGCAGGCCACCGTGATCAGGGGCTTTTCGAGCTTCCAGGCCATGTATTCGACGAAGCGGGACTTGCCGCAGCCGGTGGGGCCCTTCAGCATCACCGGCATGCGTACGCCATAGGCGGCCTCATAGCGCTCCACCTCGTCCTGGACGGGGCGGTAATAGGGCTCTTCGGTGACGAGAAAATCTTCGCGGGCGGGGGTGCTCATCTCTGCCTGCTCCCTTCGTGGCGGTTCCGGTGGCGGTCGTGGCCGGCAACTGGTGTCGGGTATCGGGTATGGGGAAAGGGCCGCCACCGGCTGGCGGCGGCCCTTCGTTTCGGATCAGACCTTGATCTCGGCCCGGTGCACCAGCATGGCGGTGCCCTGGGTCTGATTGTAATTGTCGTATCCGATCAGGCGGATGTGGTTGTCCGGGTTGGTCTCACGGCACAGCTGCACCTCGCGCAGGATCGCATCCACGTCCGTTTCGCCGAACATCGGCAGCTTCCACATGTACCAGTAGGTCATGCCGGCATTTTCCGGCTCGGAATGCTCCACCGCCGGGTTCCAGCCCTTGGAGACGATATACTCTACCTGCTTGCGGATCTCGTCGTCGTCCATTGCCGGCAGGTAGGAAAAGGTGCCCAGCTTGCGGGAATTGGGATCCGACAGGCGGGAGGGATAGTCTTGTACGTCGCTCATTTCTTCATTCCTTTCGTGGGGTCCGGATCAGCGGTGCTGAACGTCGAGCTTGTCAACGGTGTCGAACTCGAACTTGATCTCTTTCCACGTTTCCATGGCGATCTTCAGTTCGGGGCTGTGCTTGGCAGCATCGGTCAGGATATCCTTGCCCTCCTTCTCGAGCTCGCGGCCCTCGTTGCGCGCCTTGACGCAGGCCTCCAGCGCCACCCGGTTGGCCGCGGCGCCGGCGGCGTTGCCCCAGGGATGGCCAAGCGTGCCGCCGCCGAACTGCAGCACCGAATTGTCGCCGAAGATCGAGACCAGCGCCGGCATGTGCCAGACATGGATGCCGCCGGAGGCCACCGGGAAGACGCCGGGCATCTGCCCCCAGTCCTGATCGAAGAAGATGCCGCGCGAGCGGTCTTCCTTCACGTACTTGTCGCGCAGCAGGTCGATCCAGCCGAGCGTGGCCATGCGGTCGCCCTCGAGCTTGCCGACCACGGTGCCCGAATGCAGGTGGTCGCCGCCCAGGAGCCGCAGCAGCTTGGCGAAGACGCGGAAATTGATGCCATGGGTGGGCGAGCGGTCCATCACCGCGTGCATGGCGCGGTGGACATGCAGCAGCATGCCGTTGTCGCGGCACCACTTGGCCAGGCTCTGATGCGCCGCCCAGCCCAGCGTCAGGTAGTCGGACATGATGATGCGCGAACCCACTTCCTTGGCGAACTCGGCGCGCTTGTACATCTCTTCGACATCGGGCGCGGTCACGTTCATGTAGTGACCCTTCTTCTCGCCGGTCTCGCCCTCGGCCTTGTCGATGGCCTCCTGGCAGAACAGGAAGCGGTCGCGCCAGCGCATGAAGGGCTGGGAGTTCACGTTTTCGTCGTCCTTGGTGAAGTCGAGCCCGCCGCGCAGGCATTCATAGACGGCGCGGCCGTAGTTCTTGGCCGAAAGGCCCAGCTTGGGCTTGATGGTGCAGCCCAGAAGCGGGCGGCCGTACTTGTCGAGCTTGTCGCGCTCCACATAGATGCCGTGGGGCGGGCCGTAGCAGGTGGTGACGAACCAGAGCGGGAAGCGTACGTCTTCGAGCCGGAGCGCGCGCACCGCCTTGAAGCCGAAGACATTGCCCACCAGCGAGGTGAAGACATTGACGATCGATCCTTCCTCGAACAGGCCCATCGGGTAGGCGATGAAGGCGTAGAAAGTGTCATCGTCGCCGGGCACGTCCTCGATCGCATAGGCGCGGCCCTTGTAGTAGTCGAGATCGGTCAGCAGGTCGGTCCAGACCGTGGTCCAGGTGCCGGTGGAGCTTTCGGCGGCCACCGCCGCGGCGGCTTCCTCGCGCGGAACCCCGGGCTGCGGGGTGATCTTGAAACAGGCCAGGATATCGCTCTCCTTCGGCGTATAATCCGGCTCCCAGTATGTATCGCGGTATTCCTTCACACCCGCCTTGTATGACTTGGCCATGGTCGTTTCCTTGCCCTCTCCTGGTTTCACAAAATGTCTGCGCGTCGCGGGAAGCGCCGCCATGGACAGTATTTCAGTATCGCGATATAATTCAAAATTGATAATTTCTATTCCAAACATAGAGGATATGCTATGACGGAGGATGAACCATGAAGAGCCTGCCCCTCCCATCCGATAACGCCTTCATCCAGGGAATTACCCTGCGCCAGCTGCAGATATTCGAAACCGTGGTGCGGCTGGGCGGTTTCACCCGCGCGGCCGAAGCGCTCAACCTGACCCAGCCCACCGTCTCGATGCAGATGCGCAAGCTGGCCGACACGCTGCAGATGAAGCTGATCGAACAGGTCGCCGGCCGGCTGCATCCGACCGAGCCGGGGGCCGAGGTCTATCGCGCCGCCCAGGAGATACTGGGGCGCATGGGGGCGTTGCGCGATTATGTCGCCGAGAGCCAGGGGGTGGTACGCGGCGAGTTGCGGCTGGCGGTCATCACCTCGGCCATCTACTTCATGCCGGTGCTGCTGGGCGCCTTCGTCGAGCGCCACGCCCAGGTGGTGCCCCAGCTGGTGGTGACCAACCGCGAAAACGTGCTGCGCCGGCTCAGGGCAAACGAGGACGACCTCCTGATCATGGGGCAGGTGCCGCGGGAAATGTCGGTCGAGGCCCATCCGTTCATCGACAATGAAATCGTCGTCGTCGCGCCGCCCCGGCACCGGCTGGCCGGCGCGGGGCCGGTGGCGATCAGGCGCCTGGCGGAGGAGAAATTCCTGGTGCGCGAGGCCGGCTCGGGCACGCGCAAGGCGGCCGAGCGTGTCTTTGCCGGGGCGGGAGTGAGCATCCGTCCATACATGGAGCTTGGCTCGAGCGAGGCAATCAAGCAGGGGGTGATGGCGGGGCTCGGCATTTCGGTGCTCTCGCGGCGCAATATCGGGCGCGAACTGGCGGCGGGGACGATTGTCGAACTGGATGTGGAGGGCTTCCCCATCTCGCGGCGCTGGTATGCGGTGCACATGAAGGGCAAGGAGCTTTCGCTGGCCGCGCGCAGCTTCCTCGGCTTCATCCTGAAGGAAAGCGACCGCATCCTGGCGGCGGCAAGCGACCCTCTGCGTTCGGGGGGCGAAGCGCGCCGGCCCGGCTGACGGGGCGGTGGTCTTGACCTTCGAAGGTCCATGAAATATAGGCTGGCCTCGTTGAGCGGGCGTTGTGTAGTGGTAAGACCTCAGCCTTCCAAGCTGATGACGCGGGTTCGATTCCCGCCGCCCGCTCCATTCCCTGCCTGTTGGCGATATCCGAGCCAGACGAATTGCCGCGCGCCGCCTTGCTTGAAGCGCTGCGCGGGCGGGGCTATGTGGGTGCAAAGTCAAGGGGATCGGGATGGCACATACCGACGTACAAAGCGCGCAGGAACGCGAGAAATCCAAACGGGTTGGCGCGCTGGTCGAGTTGTGGCCGTTTCTGCGGCCTTACAAGGGCATGCTGTTGCTGGCGCTGCTGGCG
>JALTZY010000360.1 GCA_027045905.1 Paracoccaceae bacterium | reverse complement strand
GCCCGGGCGTGCATGGCGCCCTATCCACAGATCCTGCCGCTGGAGGAGCTGCTTGCGTCTGGCGGGAGCGGCTGGCCGGACGAAAGAGCGGCGTCTGCCGATGAGCGCGCCGGCAGCAGGCAGGCGCCTGGCGCATTGCCCGCCCGCCTGGCCGGTCTGCAGCGCCGTGCCCGCCTGTTGCGTGCGAACCCGGTCATCGACAGTGCCAGCCGGGTGCGGATGCTGGCGGCACTGGCCCGGCATCGGTGAGCGAGCCGCTTCGCCCTTCTCGGCCTCGCCCCGCTCCGCTCCGCTCCGCCTTGCACCCTCTCCCGGCTTTGGCTAATCAGCCGTAACGACACGCCGGAAGCACGAAACCACGGAGAATCCCATGAGCCAGCCCACCCCCCTGCGCCTTGGCATCGCCGGATTGGGCACGGTCGGTATCGGCGTGGTGCGCATCCTGCGCAAGCATGCCGCCCTGCTCGAGGCGCGCGCCGGCAGGCCGGTGGAACTGGTCGCCGTCAGCGCGCGCTCGCGCGAAAAGGACCGGGGCGTGCGCCTTTCCTCCTATGCCTGGGAGGACGACCCGGTGGCGCTGGCCCGGCGCGCGGATGTGGATGTCTATATCGAGCTGATGGGCGGCGAGGGCGGCGCGGCGAAGGCCTCGGTCGAGGCGGCGATCGGTGCTGGCAAGCATGTGGTCACCGCCAACAAGGCGCTGCTGGCCCATCACGGCCACGCCCTTGCCACAGCGGCGGAAAAGGCCGGCGTGGCGCTCAGATTCGAGGCCGCCGTGGCCGGGGGAATCCCGGTGATCAAGGCGCTGACCGAGGGGCTTGCCGGCAACGAGATCACCCGCATCATGGGGGTGATGAACGGCACCTGCAATTACATCCTCACCCGCATGTATGCCGCCGATCTGCCCTATGAGGCGGTGTTTGGGGAGGCCAGCGATCTGGGCTATCTCGAGGCTGATCCGACGCTCGACGTGGGCGGAATCGACGCCGCTCACAAGCTCGCCCTGCTGGCGGCGATCGGTTTCGGCACGCGGGTGGATTTCGCCGGGGTCGAGATCGAGGGGATCGAGCGCATCTCGATCCGCGACATCGAGCATGCGGCGGATCTGGGCTACCGGATCAAGCTTCTCGGGGTGGCGCAGCTGACCGGGCGCGGGCTCGAACAGCGCATGAGTCCCTGCCTGGTGCCCGCCACCTCGCCGCTCGGCCAGCTCGAGGGCGGCACCAACATGGTGGTGATCGAGGGCGATGCGGTGGAGCAGGTGGTGCTCAGCGGCCCCGGCGCCGGCGAGGGCCCCACCGCCAGCGCGGTGATGGGCGACGTGATGGACATTGCCCGCGGCCTGGTGCTGCCCGCTTTCGGCCAACCCGCCGAGAGCCTCAAGAGCGCGCCCCCGGCCCGCGCAGCCACGCCCGCGCCCTATTACCTGCGCCTCAAGCTGCTCGACCGGCCCGGCGCGCTGGGCAAGGTGGCGATGGCGCTGGGCGAGGCGGGGGTGTCGATCGACCGGATGCGCCAATACGGCCATGACGAAGCCACCGCCCCGGTGCTGATCGTCACCCACAAGACCACCCGCGCCGCGCTCGATCAGGCGCTGGAAGCGGTAGCGCGCACCGATGTGGTCGAGGGGCAGCCGGTGGCGATTCGTATCGAGACTGTCTGAGGCTATCCGGGCCGGGCCGAGCGGCGGGCGGAAGGGGCTTCATCTGCTGGCGTCTGCTGGCGAAGGCGCGCCGCTGGGGTGCAACCGCCCCCCTCGCGCTTCCCGGGATGTTCCGCGACGAAGAAGAAGGGTGGGGCGCCTCGTTCCCGCCCGCTCCCGGCGGTTTCACTCCTGGGCGGTCGAAGGCGGGGCGGAGGGGCCGGTCAGTTCCAGCAGCTGACCAGCACGGTCATGTCGCGGGCCAGCGCCGAGAGGTCCACCGGATCCAGCGCCGCGCCGCCCTGGCTCAGTCGGGGGGCGATGCCGTTTCGTTCGAGGAAGGACGCGGCGAGGGCGCTTTTTACCGCGAAGCTGGCGTTCTCGGGCAACAGGCGGCCCTTGTCGTCAGCGCGCGGGGCCAGCATGCCGATCACGGTGCCATCGGGGGCGAGCACCGGGCCGCCGGCATTGCCGGGCTCGGCGGCGAGCTCCAGGCGGGCGATGCCCTGTTCGCCTTCCAGTCCGCGGATATCGGCCAGAGTGCCGAAGGTCAGGGTCGGGGCGCTGAGCGCGCCTTCGTAGGGAAAGCCCGCCACGGCCACCGTTGCGCCAAGGCGCGCCTCGCCCGCGCGCAGTGCCGCCGCGCCCATCGGTGCCAGGGGCGCCTCGGGGTGCAGCAGGGCCAGCCCGCTGGCCGGATCGGTGGCGGTCAGCCGGGCATCGTACAGCTCGTCGAGCGTGATTCGCCCGCAGGCGCGCACCGCCTCGGTCGTGGTCAGCACCGCGCCGTTCTCGCTGACATAGAATCCCGAGCGCGCCACCGTGGGGCGGCGGATCTCGAGCCCGCTCATCAGGTCGATGCTCTGGGTCGCCTGGTCGAGCCCGGCATTGTCGGCCAGCACCACACCGGGGATCGGCTTGAAGGTCGCGCGCATCTGCGCCAGTGCCATTTCGCGCAGGCGCAGATCGCCGCCATTGGGCCAGATCAGGGTAAAGCCCTTGACCGCGCCATCTGCGAGGGCTGCGTAGGTGTAGGAGGTGATCTCGTCATCCTGCCCGGAGATGGTGAATTCGCGCGCCTTGCGCTCGCGCGCGCCCTCGAGGGGGACGATCTTCAGGCTCTGCATGATGTCGTAGAGGCCGAACAGGGTATTCTGGTCGCCGGCCTGGCTGATCAGCACCACCCGCACGCCGCTGTCGCCGAGGCTGCCGTAATGGGCGAAGGGGGCTTCGTAGCGGTCGAAGGTGACCAGCGAAAGCGGCAGGGCGATCTCGATTCCTGCGCCTTCGTCGCGCATCACCGCAAGGCCCAGCGAAGCCATGGCCGTCTGCACCTCGCCCAGCAGTTCGGCGCGTTGGCGGGTGGTGAGCACGCCGGTCGCCTCATGGCCGCGCGCTGCCTGCCATGCGGCCATGGAGCGGCGGGTGCCCGGGCCGATGGCGCCGTCTATGGCGCTGTCGTAGAAGCCGGCCCATTGCAACGCCTCCTGCAGGGCCATGCGCTGCTCGCGGCTGAGCGCGCGCTCGCTGGCGCGGGCCTGGGCGGGGGGCTCGTCGGGCAGGAAGGAGGGGTCGATCTGGCCGATGTCCTGGCCGGGCTTCAGCATCCCCGCCTCGATCAGCGCCATTTCGCGCTGGGCCGTGGTCAGGATGCCGGTCGCGGGCAGGCCATGCGCCTCCTGCCAGGCGGCCATGGAGCCTCGCGTGCCGGGGCCGAAATCGCCGTCGATCGCGCCGGTATAATAGCCGCCTTTCCGCAGGGCCACCTGCAGCGCCTGCCTTTGCTCGGGCGTGAGCCGGCGCTCGGAGGCGCGGGCCTCGGCCGGGCTTTCGTCCACCAGCGGCGCGCCGTCGGCTCCCGTATTGGCCACCGCAACAGGCCCTTCATCGGCGCTGGGATCTGGCTCGCCGATCACCACCGGCGCACCGCTGGCGCCAATGAGCGCCGCGCCCACCGGCCAGAACTGCTCGGCGTAATCGCTGCTATGGGCGATGAAGGCATCTTCGGGGATCTCGCCAGCCGCCTTCAGCCGCGCCATTTCGGCCCGCGCCTCTCCGGTGCTGGCATAGGGCCCCAGCGCAACCGCATACCAGCCGTTTCTCAGGCGGAAGCCGCCGACTTTGGGGTGGCTGGCAGCACGGATCCGCACCCCGTCCTGTGCCGCGCGCAGGGTCGGATTGGCCTCGATCTGGATCCAGGCATCGCCCTGCTGCGCCGCAGCCGGTCCGGTAAAGGCGAACGAAGTAAAAGCGAATGAAAAGGTAAAAACAGCCATCAGCAGCGCAATGGCCGCGGCCAAACGGTTGGTCATGATACTCCCCCGGATACTCCCTGTGGTCCCTGCGGACCTGTCAAAACCTTCATCTGCTCCGGTAGACACCATTTCACCGGGGAAGGTCAATATGCCGATGCCGTACCCGCCCGAGCGGTCCGCAGTATCCGCCCGCCCGACCGCCGCCCGTCCGCGCGCCGCGCCCGCCCATTCGCAGCGCATTGACCGCTCGCGCCCCACGCCATAGGAAGGGCCGGAGAAACCAGCGAGGACGCGACCATGGCCGGCTTGGACGCTTTGCCAAAGAGCTTTCAGGAAATCATCCTGCGCCTGCAGGCCTATTGGGCCGCACAGGGCTGCGCGGCGCTGCAGCCCTATGACATGGAGGTGGGCGCGGGCACCTTTCATCCGGCCACCACCCTGCGCGCGCTGGGGCCCAAGCCCTGGGCCGCGGCCTATGTGCAGCCCTCGCGCCGGCCCACCGACGGGCGCTATGGCGAGAACCCGAACCGTTTGCAGCACTATTACCAGTATCAGGTGATCATCAAGCCGAGCCCGCCGGACCTGCAGGACCTCTATCTCGGCTCGCTTGAGGCGATCGGCATCGACATGGGCCTGCACGACATCCGCTTTGTCGAGGACGACTGGGAAAGCCCGACGCTCGGTGCCTGGGGGCTGGGCTGGGAAGTCTGGTGCGACGGGATGGAGGTAAGCCAGTTCACCTATTTCCAGCAGGTGGGCGGGCATGACTGCAAGCCGGTCTCGGGCGAGCTTACCTACGGGCTCGAGCGCCTGGCCATGTATGTGCTGGGCGTCGATCACGTCATGGACATGCCCTATAACGATCCCGATGCGCCGATCCCGCTCAGCTATGGCGACGTGTTCCGCCAGGCGGAGGAGGAATATTCGCGCTACAATTTCGATATCGCCGATACCGAGCGTCTGCTCCGGCATTTCGAGGATGCCGAGGCCGAATGCGCCGCGATCCTCGCCGCCCCCGCCCAGGACCCCAAGACCGGCAAGCATATCGTCATGGCCCAGCCGGCCTATGACCAGGCGATCAAGGCCAGCCATATCTTCAACCTGCTGGATGCGCGCGGGGTGATCTCGGTGACCGAGCGCCAGGCCTATATCGGGCGCGTGCGCGCGCTGGCCAGGGCCTGCGCCGATGCTTTTCTTGAGACCGAAGCGGGCGGGGCACGGGGGAGCGGCGAGGAGCCGGGCGCATGAGCGAAAGCGGCGACAGCGCCCCAGGCAACCATTTCGGCAAGTATTTCGCGGTCTTCCTCGTGCTTGCCTCGCTGATCTTCGCCGGTGCGCTCTATTACACCCAGGTCTATGCCTATTACGAGGATGCGAGTGCTGCGACCAAACCCGCCATGGTGAGCCTTGCCACCGGCGTACGCGAGCTGATCCCGACCGAAAACCTGCGCGCGATCGACGGCGCTTCCTCGCCGATCCGCTTTCGCGCATGCTTCACCACTTCCTACGGCCTCGCCAGCCTTGCCGAGAGCTACGAGAGCTACCCGCGCGCCACCCCGCTGGTGGCGCCGGGCTGGTTCGACTGCTTCGACGCGGTGGCGATCGGCGAGGCGCTCGAGCGCGGCGAGGCGCTGGCCTTTCTCGACACCAGGAACATCCACGACGGTGTGGACCGGGTGATCGCCGTCTTTGCGGACGGGCGCGCCTATGCCTGGCAGCAACTGAATGAAAAATACGCGGAGTAAGCCCATGGCCGAGCTGCTGATAGAGCTTCTGAGCGAAGAGATACCGGCCCGGATGCAGGCGCGCGCGGCCGATGACCTGAAGCGCCTCGTCACCGAAGGGCTTATCGAGGCCGGCCTCACCTACGCCGATGCGCGCGCCTTTGCCACCCCGCGCCGGCTGGCGCTGGTGATGGGCGATGTCCCCGCCGCCTCGCCCGACCTGGTCGAGGAGCGCAAGGGGCCCAAGGTGGGCGCGCCGGACAAGGCCATCGAGGGTTTCTGCCGCGGCGCGGGCGTGGCGCGAGAGGCGCTCGAAGTGCGCGAAACCCCCAAGGGCGCGGTCTATTTCGCCCGCATCGAGCGCAAGGGCCGGCCGGCCGAAGAGATCGTCGCCGAGGTGCTGGAAGCGACCATTCGCAGCTTTCCATGGCCCAAGTCGATGCGCTGGGGGGCGGGCTCCCTGCGCTGGGTGCGCCCGCTCCACTCGATCCTGTGCATCCTGTCCGACGAGACCGGCGCGCGCGTGGTGCCGCTGGAGATCGACGGGATCAGCGCCAGCGACACCACACGCGGCCACCGCTTCATGGCGCCCGCAAGCTTCAAGGTCACGGGATACGCCGATTACGCCGCCAGGCTCGCCCGCGCCCGGGTGGTGCTCGATGCCGAGGAGCGCGCCGAGACGATCCGCGCGGCGGCCGAGAACCTCGCCTTTTCCCAGGGGCTGGAACTGGTCGAGGACAGGGGCCTGCTCGCCGAAGTGGCCGGGCTGGTGGAATATCCGGTGGTGCTGATGGGCGAAATCGCCGGGGAATTCGCCGCCCTGCCGCCCGAAGTGCTGCAGACCTCCATGCGCGAGCATCAGAAGTTCTTCTCCCTGCGCGAGGCCGACAGCGGGCGCATCACGCGCTTCATCACCGTGGCCAACCGCGAAACCGCCGATCACGGTGCCACCATCCTTGCCGGCAACCAGAAGGTGCTGTTTGCCCGCCTGTCCGATGCCCGCTTCTTCTGGGAAAACGACCTGCGGGTGGCGCGCGGCGAGAAGATGGCGCCCTGGCTGGCGGCGCTCGAAAACGTCACCTTCCACAACCGCCTCGGCAGCCAGGGCGACCTGATCCGGCGCATGGCCGCGCTTGCGGGCGAGCTGGCCCCGGCCTGCGGCGCCGATGCGCCCCGCGCCGAGGAGGCCGCGCGCATCGCCAAGGCGGATCTGGCCTCGGAAATGGTCTATGAATTCCCCGAATTGCAGGGGATCATGGGCCGCTATTACGCGCTGGAAGCAGGCTTTGACGCCGACACCGCCGCGGTCGCGCGCGACCATTACGCACCCCGCGGCCCGTCGGACGCCGCCCCCCAGGCGCCGCTCTCGCGCGCCGTGGCGCTCGCCGAAAAGCTCGACCTGCTCGCGGGCTTCTGGTCGATCGACGAAAAGCCCACCGGCTCCAAGGACCCGTTCGCCCTGCGCCGCGCGGCCCTCGGGGTGATCCGCATCATCCTCGAAAACGGCCTGCGGCTCAGCCTGCGCCGCTTCATCGAAAGCCAGCTGATGCGCTTCGAAATCGCGCTGGCTCCGCAGGATGACAGCGCCCATCTCGATGCTCTGCGCCAGATCGTTCGCGAAATCGCCCGCCACGGCGTCTTCGGCGCCGCCTATCGCGCCACCCTCGCCGCCCTCGGGCGCACGCACCGCGACGACAGCCCGTTGGGCCGGCTCAATGCCCGAATCCCCGCGCTCGGCCAGGATCTGATGGGCTTCATCCACGACCGCCTCAAGGTTGATCTCAGAGCCGAAGGCATGCGCCACGACGTGATCGACGCCTGCCTCGCCATGCCCGACAGCGACGACCTCACCCTGCTGGCAGCCCGCGCCCGCGCGCTCGGCGAATTCCTCGCCACCGATGACGGCGAAAACCTGCTCCAGGGCTACCGGCGCGCCTCCAACATCCTTGCCCAGGCCGAAGCCGCCGACGGGGTCGAGTATTCCTTTGGCGCGGATGCGAAATATGCCGAAGCGGCCGAGGAAAAGGCGCTGTTCGCCGCGCTGCAAACGGCCGAAGCGCAGATCGCGGTGGCGCTCGGAGCCGAGGATTTCCCCGCCGCCATGCAAGCCATCGCCCGCCTGCGCGCGCCGATCGACGCTTTCTTCGATGCGGTGCAGATCAATACCGACAATCAGATAACTCGCCGCAACAGACTGAATCTGCTTGCAGAAATCCGCAAGATCTGTCTCGGCGTCGCCGATCTGAGCAGGCTCGAAGGCTGAGGCAAAAGGGGATTCCCCTGACCGCTCCTGCGTGTATAATACTCCGAAAAGCGCCGCCCGGCGCGGAAAAAGGCCGCGAAGGGCAGAAAGAGGCGCGGAAACGAAGAGGCGGAGAGCAAGGCGCATGGGCAATCCCGGCAGGCAGGGCAGCTTTGGCAGCGTGATCTATTTCATCGTGATCTTCTGCCTCGGTCTCTATTTCATCTTCGCTTCGGTGCAGGGCGATTACGGGCTGTTCCGCCGGGTGCAGGTCAGCGCCGAACTGCGCGACCTTTCTGCCCGGCGCGATGCCCTGGCCGAGAAGATTTCCATCCTTTCCAACAAGACCCTGCGCCTGTCGGACGATTACCTGGACCTCGACCTGCTCGACGAACAGGTTCGCGAAATACTGGGCTATATCCGCCCCGATGAAGTGGTGATCCGGTAGGAGTCTCCGGCTCTCCGGGTGCGGTCGATACGCGCCAGATGGCCAGATGGGGCCTGACATCCTGAAATCACAGGGTAAAATGATCCGCTTCCGGCCCGGGACCTGCCTGGCGGACCTTCCTGCGCCTTTTCGAATTCTCCGGTGCAACAGGGTTAACGCAATCTGAGCCGGGCGTACGGCCGGAGATTTGACCGGACCGGGTTTTTCTCCTATCGGTTGTGTCATGCTGGAAGGAACGGGAGAGCGGTCCGGGGCCTGGCCCCCGCGGTCGTTTCGCGTTTCGCTCGTGCGGGAGCCCGACAAGGACAAGCATGAGAGGTATTGCCCACACATGACCGAAAGCAGGAACACAGGGGAGGCGTTGAGCCCGAAAGAGGTTCTGCGGATTGCCGAAAAGCACATTTGCCGGGCGCTGGAGGCGCTGGAAGAGCGGATCAGGCGGCTGGAAGAGGAAGGCGAGGAGGACATGGCGGCGCTGAGCCGGGCGCTGGGGGATGCGCGCAAGGCGGTGCAGGCGTTTTTTGACGAAAGGACACGGTTTGAGAAATACAGTGGTGAAATTGCAGCTGGCGCAGGCGGCCTCGACCTCGAG
>JALTZY010000359.1 GCA_027045905.1 Paracoccaceae bacterium | reverse complement strand
GGTTCATCCTGCCGATGAAACGCTCCCGGCCATGGTGATCGGCCGCGAGCGTTTCATCGGCAGGATGAACCCTCCGGCCGCGCGCCTGCTGGGAGAGGACCTGGCCGGCCGCCATTACATGGCGGTTCTGCGCCAGCCGGCAATCGTGGAGCGGATCGAGGCCTGCCTGAAGCGGGGAGAAGCGGGGAGCGCGCGGTTCTCGCGCCGGCTGGCGGGGCAGGTGCAGGAATTCCGCCTGACGATCGCGCCGCTTGAGCAGGCGGCGCAGCAGGCGGCACTGCTCATGTTCGAGGACATCACCCCGTTTGAAGAGGCGCGGCGAATGCGCTCGGAATTCGTCGCCAATGTCAGCCACGAGCTGCGCACCCCCCTGACCGCCCTGCAGGGATTCATCGAAACCCTGCAGGGGCCGGCCCGCGACGACCCGCAGGCGCGGGCACGCTTTCTGGAGATCATGGCGCGCGAGGCGGAGCGGATGAACCGGCTGATCGAGGACCTGCTCTCGCTCAGCCGGGTCGAGGACCGCGAGAACCAGCGCCCGCGCGAATCGGTGGAACTGTGCGGGCTGATCCGCGAGCAGGTGGCGGCGCTGGAGCCCGCGGCGACCCGGCGCGCGGTGCGGATCCGTAGCGAGGGGCTCGAACAGAAGCTGAAACTGCCCGGAGACGGCGACCAGCTGCGCCAAGTCTTTGCCAACCTGCTGGACAATGCCATCAAATACGGCGCCGAGGGTGGCGAGGTCTGCCTGCGCCTGCGCCAGCGCGACCACATCACCGCCCTGCGCGGTCCGGGCGTGGAGATCGACATCACCGACCAGGGAGAGGGAATCCCCGCCCACCAGATCGGCCGGCTGACCGAACGCTTCTACCGGATCGACACCCACCGCTCGCGCGACATGGGCGGTACCGGGCTGGGGCTGGCGATCGTCAAGCATATCCTGAACCGCCACCGAGGCCGGCTGCGCATCGCCTCCGAGCCGGGAAAGGGCAGCACCTTTACCGTGCTGCTACCGCTGGGCTGAGGCCGGCCCCGATTTTTCGCAGAAAAATCGGGGCCCGCCGCTCTTGTCACGAATCTGTTACATGGCCGTGCCAATCTCGCCCCGAGCGATCAACCGATTCCGGAGGGCACCATGCCGCGTACGAAACCGACCCTGACCCTGGCCCTTGCCATAGCAGTTTCCCTTGCTGCCCCCGGCGCCGCCAGAGCACGCGAGCAGATCCAGATCGCGGGCTCTTCCACCGTCCTGCCCCATGCTTCCATCGTCGCCGAGGTATTCGCCGAGAATTTCGACTACCCGACCCCGGTCGTCGAAAGCGGCGGGACATCCTCCGGGCTCAAGCGCTTCTGCGAGGGGATCGGGGAGAACACGATCGACATCGCCAATGCCTCGCGCCCCATGCGTCCGGGAGAGCGCGCCGCCTGTGCGGCCAATGGCGTGGGCGGGATCATCGAGCTGCGCATCGGTTATGACGGGATCGTCTTCGCCTCCGGCATTGCCGGTGCGGCCTTCGCCTTCACCCCCGCCGACTGGTTCCTGGCGCTCTCCGACGAGATCCCCCGGGACGGTGCCATGATCGCCAATCCCTACAGGCGCTGGGACGAGGTAAACCCGGCGCTTCCCGCCGTGGCCATCACCGCCTTCGTCCCGGGCACCAAGCACGGCACCCGCGAGGTATTCGAGGAAAAGGTGATCCTGGAAGGCTGCCGGCAGAGCGGCGCCCACGACATCCTGCTGGCGCGCAGCGGCGGCGATGAAGAGCAGGCCGAGGCCGCCTGTATCCGCCTGCGGCGGGACGGCCTGTCGGTGGATATCGACGGCGATTATACCGAGACTCTCGCGCGTATCGGCGCCAATCCGGCTGCCGTCGGGGTCTTCGGCCTGAGCTTTTACGAGAACAATACCGACAGCCTGCAGGTCGCGACCATGAGCGGGGTCGCTCCCTCGCTCGAGACCATCGCCAGCGGTCTGTACCCGGTCTCCCGTCCGCTCTACATCTATGTGAAAAAGGCCCATCTGGACGCAATCCCGGGCCTGCGCGAATTCGTCGAATTCTTCCTTTCCGACGATATCGCCGGCGAGGACGGGCCGCTGGCCGAGTACGGGCTGGTGCCCGACCCGGCGCTGGAGGAGACCCGGGAGAAATTCGCCGGCGAAAAGGTGATGGAATAGGCCGCCAGCCGGCCGGTCCGGGCTGCCAGCGTAGATTGCCATGCCTGCCTCCTCCCTCCTGCCGATCCTCGCCGCGCTGGCCGCGCTGGGCTTTGTCGCCGGGCGCCGGCGCGCGCTCTCGCTGGCCGGAGGTGATGCGCGCGGGCTGCATTCGCTGCCGGCCCATTACGGGGCCGAAGTGGCGCTCTTCACGCTGCTGCCGGCGCTGGCGCTGCTTGCGCTCTGGTCGCTGGCCACGCCCCTGGCGGTGAATCACCTGGTGGCCGGTGAGTTCCCCGCCGAGACCCGGGCCGAGCCCGGGGCCATGTCGCTGGCGATGAGCGACATACGGCGGCTGGCGGCGGAACCGGACGCGGGGCAGGGAAGCGCGGGGCAGGGCACCCGGGCCGCATCCCTGCAGGAGGCCGCGCGCCTCTACAGCACCCTGCGCGCGCGGGCCAGCGGGCTGGCAAGCCTCACGGTACTGCTCACCGCGCTTGCAGGGCTGGGATACGCGCTCTGGCGCATCCATCCGCGCCGGCGCGCGCGAAGCCACGTCGAGGCGATCCTCGAGTCCCTGCTGATCGGCGCCGCAACGCTCGCGATCCTGACCACGCTGGGCATCGTCGCCTCGATGCTCTCGGGCACGATCGAGTTTTTCCGCCTCTATCCGGCCGGCGACTTCTTCTTCGGTACGATCTGGGCGCCGAGCTTCGGCGGCGGCTCCCGGCTCGGCATCCTGCCGCTGCTCTGGGGTACGCTCTACATCTCGCTCATCGCGCTCGCGGTGGCGGTGCCGATCGGCCTTTTCGCGGCGATTTACCTCTCGGAATATGCCAGTCCCGCCGCGCGCGCCCTCCTCAAGCCGCTGCTGGAACTGCTCGCCGGAATCCCGACCATCGTCTACGGGCTGCTCGCACTGGTCACGGTGGGACCGGCACTGGCGCGCGTCTTCGGCGACGAGGGCCTGGGCTGGATGCAGGGGGCGAGCGCCGCGATCACCGCGGGGCTGGTCATGGGAGGGATGCTGATTCCGTTCGTCTCCTCGCTCTCCGACGACATCCTCAACGCGGTGCCGCAAGCCCTGCGCGACGGCTCGCTGGGTCTGGGCGCGACGCGCTCGGAGACCCTGCGCCTCGTGGTGCTGCCGGCGGCGCTGCCGGGAATCGTCGGCGCGATCCTGCTGGCCGCCAGCCGGGCCATCGGCGAGACCATGATCGTGGTCATGGGGGCGGGGGCGGCGGCGCGGCTCTCGCTCAATCCGTTCGACGCCATGACCACCATCACCGCCAAGATCGTGAGCCAGCTGACGGGCGATGCCGATTTCGCCAGTGCCGAGGCGCTTGTGGCCTTCGCGCTGGGGATGACCCTGTTCGTGCTGACGCTCGGGCTCAATGTGCTGGCGCTCCATGTAGTGCGCAAATACCGGGAGCAATACGAATGAGCGCGCCGAATAAATCTCTGTTCACCCCCGGCCCGCGCACCCGGGCGCGCAACCGGGCCGAAGCGCGTTTTCGCGCCTCCGGGCTGGCGGCGATCCTGGCCGCGCTGGCCTTTCTGACCGGCCTGATGGGCATCATCCTCCATGACGGCGCCCCTGCCTTCCGCCAGGCATTCGTCACCCTGACGGTGGAACTCCCGGAAGAAAGGCTCGATCCGAACGGCAACCGCGATCCCGCCGATCTCGCCCGGGTCACGACCTTCAAATACGCCCCGCTCCTGGACGCCGCCTTGCTGCGCGCGCTCGAAGAGGCGGGGGCCGAGAATCCCTTTGCCAAGGCGAAGAAACTGCGCGCGCTGCTTTCCAAAGGCGCCCCCGCCCAGCTGCGCGCCCGGGTGCTGGCCGAGCCGGAGCTGATCGGCGGCAGCCTCACCATGCGGTTTCTGGCCAGCGCGCGCGCCGATGGCTACCTCAAGGGGCGGGTGACGCGCGAGAGCCTCGCGCGCGAGCGCAAGTTCACGCCGGCGCATCTGGACGTGGCCGATGCGCTGCTCGGCTCCGGCCTGCTCGAAAGCCGCTTCAATCTCGCCTTCCTCACCGGCTCCGACGCCTCCGAAAGCCGCCCCGAAGCCGCCGGTATCGGCACCGCCGCGCTCGGCTCACTCGCGATGATGCTGGTCGTGCTGGCGCTGGCCCTGCCCATCGGCGTGGCCGCCTCGGTCTATCTCGAGGAATTCGCTCCGCAAAATCGCCTCACCGACCTGATCGAGGTCAATATCGCCAATCTCGCCGCCGTGCCCTCGATCGTCTTCGGCATCCTTGGGCTTGCGCTGTTCATCCAGTTCGCCGGCCTGCCCCAGTCGGCGCCGCTGGTGGGGGGGCTGGTGCTCACGCTGATGACGCTGCCCACCATCATCATCTCGACCCGGGCCGCGCTCAGGGCCGTGCCGCCCTCGATCCGCGAGGCGGCGCTCGGGGTAGGGGCCTCGCGGATGCAGACGGTCTTTCACCATGTCCTGCCGCTGGCCATGCCGGGCATCCTTACCGGCACCATCATCGGCCTCGCTCAGGCGCTTGGCGAGACCGCGCCGCTCCTGCTGATCGGCATGATCGGCTTTGTCGCCACCAATCCGCCGGCATCGCCAGCCGAAGCCTTTCTCGCGCCCAATTCCGCCATGCCCGCGCAGATCTACGAATGGGCCCGGCGGGCCGATCCGGCCTGGTACGAGCGCGCCTGGGGCGGGATCATCCTGCTGATCGGATTTCTGCTGGCCATGAACCTCGCCGCAATCCTGCTCAGGCGGCGCTTCGAGCGCAGATGGTAAGGGGGCGTACATGAACAACTGCTCGCAAGACACGAAGGTAACGGCAAAAAACGTCAACGTGTGGTATGGAGACAACCACGCGATCAAGGATGTCTCGGTGGATATTTCCGACCGCATGGTGACCGCCTTCATCGGCCCTTCGGGCTGCGGCAAGTCCACCTTCCTGCGCTGTCTCAACCGGATGAACGACACCATCCCCACCTGCCGCGTCGAAGGCGAACTCTGCCTTGACGGCGAAGACATCCATGATGCGCGCGTGGACCCGGTAGAGCTGCGCGCGCGGGTCGGGATGGTGTTTCAGAAGCCCAATCCCTTCCCCAAGTCGATCTACGAAAACGTCGCCTATGGCCCGCGCATCCACGGCCTCGCCCGAAGCCGCGCGGAGCTTGACGAGATCGTGGAAAAATCCTTGCGCCGCGCGGCCTTGTGGGACGAAGTGAAGGACCGGCTTCAGGCGCCGGGCACCGGCCTTTCCGGCGGCCAGCAGCAGCGGCTGTGCATCGCCCGCGCCGTGGCCACCGGCCCCGAAGTGCTGCTGATGGACGAGCCCGCCTCGGCGCTCGATCCCATCGCCACCGCTCAGATCGAAGAGCTGATCGACGAGCTCGGCCGCTCCATCGCCGTGGTCATCGTCACCCACTCCATGCAGCAGGCGGCCCGGGTCAGCCAGCGCACGGCTTTCTTTCACCTCGGAGATCTGGTGGAATACGGCGAGACCGACCAGATATTCACCAACCCCGCCGACAGCCGCACCGAGGCCTATATCACCGGGCGGATCGGATAGGGCGGATCGGACAGGAGAGCACCATGCCAGAGCACATTTTGTCGGCCTTTGACCGCGACCTCGAAGCGATCCGCGCCCGGGTCATGCGCATGGGCGGGCTGGTCGAAGAGGCGCTGCTCGACGCCGCCCGGGCGCTGAAAGCCCGCGACGAAGCGCTCGCCGTCAAGGTGCGGCGCGGCGACCGGGCCATCGACGCGCTGGAACTCGAGATCAACGAATCCTGCGCCCGCCTGCTGGCCCTGCGTCAGCCCATCGCCAGCGACCTGCGCACCGCGCTCGGGGTGATGAAGATCGCCGGCAATCTCGAGCGGGTAGGGGACTACGCCAAGAACATGGCCAAGCGCGCCAATGTGCTCGCGCAGATGCAGCCCATCGAGGGCGCGCCGGGCTCGATCAAGCGCATGGCCCGCGAGGTGCACGCGATGCTCTCGGATACGCTCGAGGCCTTCATCCGCGATGACGCGGCCCTGGCCGAAGACGTGCGCCAGCGCGACCTCGAGGTGGATCAGATGTACAACGCGCTGTTTCGCGAATTCCTCACCTTCATGATGGAGGATCCCAGGTCGATTACCGCCTGCATGCACCTGCATTTCATAGCAAAAAACATCGAGCGGGCAGGGGATCATGTGACCGCAATCGCCGAGCAGGTGATCTACATGGTGACCGGCGAACTGCCCGGCGAAAGCCGGCCCAAGGGCAACAGGGATGTTTACAAGGTGATCCCGGAAGGCGATCTGTGAGCCCGGCCCGGGCGCATATCCTGGTGGTCGAGGACGAGGCCGCCCAGCGCGAGATCCTGCGCTACAATCTCGAGGCCGAGGGCTATTCGGTCGCCGAAGCCGCCGATGGCGACGAGGCGCTGCTGCTGCTCGAGGAGGAAGCGCCGGACCTGGTGCTGCTCGACTGGATGCTGCCGGGGGTGTCGGGGATCGAGATCTGCCGCCGAATCAAGCGCCGGGCATCGGGGCGCGATCTGCCGGTGATCATGCTTTCGGCGCGCAGCGAGGAGGTGGACCGCGTGCGCGGCCTCGAAACCGGCGCCGACGATTACATGGTCAAGCCGTTTTCCCTGCGCGAACTGATGGCGCGGGTGCGCCTGCAACTGCGCCGCGCGCGTCCCGGCACCATGGGGGCGCGGCTGCAATACGGAGCGCTCCTGCTTGAGCCCGAGGCGCACCGGGCCAGCTGGGCGGGGCACGGGCTGAAGCTCGGGCCGCTGGAATTTCGCCTGCTGTCGACGCTCATGGAGCATCCGGGCCGGGTCTGGAGCCGCGAAAGCCTGCTGCGGCGCGTCTGGGGGCGCGAGCATGACCACGACACGCGCACGGTTGACGTGCATGTCGCCCGCCTGCGCAAGGCGCTGAGACGCGCCGGCGCCCCGGCAGACCTGGTGCGCACGATCCGCTCAGAAGGTTACGCGCTGGGGTGAGAGGCCGGGTTGATCGACCAGCCGTGAATCGCATAATAAGTATTATGTTATCTATTATGAAGGGGGAAAATCAGGAAAACCGCGATATTCAAGCTGTGGCAGCAACTTGCGGCAGGTTTCTCATCCGCCTGCCAGTCTCCATGCGACAAACCGTTCCGATCTCGATTTTCCGGAACCAATCTCGACAAATCCGCCGCCCTCGCATATGCCTTTGATCCGGGGAGAAAAAGATGACGTCGTTACTGGTTCTGAACGGTCCCAATCTCAACCTGCTGGGCACAAGGCAGACCGAGATCTACGGAACGGTCACATTGGCCGAGATCGAGGCCAGCTGTGCCGAGACCGCCGCCGAGCTCGGAGTCTCGGTCGAATGCGCGCAATCCAACCACGAAGGCGCGCTGGTGGAGGCGATCCATGCCGCGCGCGCACGCCATGACGGGATCGTGCTCAATGCCGGCGCCTATACCCATACGTCGATTGCGCTGATGGATGCGATTTCCTCGGTCGGCCTGCCGGTGATCGAGCTGCATCTGTCCAATATCCACGCCCGCGAGGATTTCCGCGCGCGCTCCTACATCGCCCGGGTGGCGCTCGCCCAGATCTGCGGGCTCGGCCCGGGGGGCTATCCGCTGGCGATCCGCGCGCTGGTCGGGCACTTGGATGCGCTCGGAAAACCAGAGCGCTGAGCATGCAACCGGTGCTGAGCTATCTGGACCGGCTGGGCGCCGCCGCCAGGATCGAGGATGTCTGGCAGATGTTCTGCGCCGAAATGGAGCGGTTCGGCTTCGATCGGCTGCTTTACGGCTATAACCGCTTCTGCACCGAGCACAATGTCGGGCCGTGGAAAGACGCGCTGATCCTGAGCAATATCGACCGGAGCTATCTGAAGAAATTCATCGAGGAAGAATATTACAAGCATGCTCCCCTGTCGGAATGGGCCATGCACAATGCCGGCGCGCGCCCCTGGGAGGTCGAAGGCAGCGATGCCGCCGATATCGGCGAGGCCCGGGCCCGGGTGGTGGCGCTCAACCGCGCCTACGGGCTCCTGGCGGGCTACTCTATCTCCTTCGCCCCCCCTGCCCCGCGTACACGCGCCATCGTTTCCATGTGCGCCCGCCCGGGGATGAGCCAGCAGGAAGTGAACGCCCTGTGGGAGCGCGACGGGCTGCTGATCTCGGTGATCGCCAACATGACTCATCTGAAGATCATCTCGCTGCCGCACCTGAACGAGCGCGCCTGCCTGTCACCGCGCCAGCAGGAGGTGCTGAACTGGGTGGCCGACGGCAAGACCTGCCAGGACATCGCCACCATCATGGGGGTGAGCATGGGCACGGTGGAAAAGCACCTGCGCCTCGTTCGCGAAAAGCTCGATGTGGAGACCACGCCGCAAGCGGTGCTGAAGGCCTCTTTCTGGAACCAGATGTTCGTGCTCAAGGGCTGAAACAACCCTTGCATGCTACGCCCCCCCGGAACGGTAAGGATTCCCTTACTTTCCCCAAGGTCAGCATTCTGGCATTCTCAGGCGCATGTTCCGTGAGTGGTGGCATTGGCCATGGAACTTCGGGCTGCCGAGTCGCTGCAATTTCAACGACGAAGCGCCCTGCCGGACAACCGGGGCCGGATATGGCGGCGCATATTCCGCCGGCATTTCGGTCCCGGCCGGATTTCTTCCCCGGGTCGCTCCTGTTCCGAAGGCGACCCAGTTCGGGCGGCGCCAGTTTCTGCCGGTGCCGCCCCTTTTCATCACCGATCTTGCCGATCTTTCGGGCAGGCAGGTCCGAATTTCCCCCC
>JALTZY010000358.1 GCA_027045905.1 Paracoccaceae bacterium | reverse complement strand
GTTCCGCACCATGGCGCATGCCCGCGCCCTGATCCGGGTCTGGGCCGATGACTACAACGAGGAGAGACCCCATTCGGCGCTCGGCTATCAGACACCAAAGGCATTTGCCGAGCACCTGTTCACCGCAACCGGCAGCAGCGCTGCGCCAGATGAAAGCTCCGCGCAGCAGCCGGTTGCTCAACCTGCGCCATATGGCGTATCAAACCAAAGGACTCCGATCCCAAGTGGATGAAAGTTCAGTGGCAGGTCAAGATCGCCCCGCGCGCTTCAACCTGACCACGCTCGAGCCCGACCTCGAAGACCTCCACGCCCGCCTCGCCGGCGTGGTGATCGAATGTCTCGACTGGTCCGACTTCCTCACCCGCTACGATGGCCCGGGCACGCTGTTCTATCTCGACCCGCCCTATTGGGGCAGCGAGGGCGACTACGGCCGGGCGCTGTTTGACCGAGAGGCGTTCAGCCGGATGGCAAGCCGGCTCGCCAGCCTCAAGGGCCGCTTCCTGATGTCGATCAATGACGTCCCCGAGATCCGCGCACTCTTCGCCCCATTCCACCTCACCGAAGTCACCACCCGCTATACGATCGGCACCAGAAACGACCCCAAGGCCAAGCGCGCAGAACTGCTGATAATCAACTTCAAATGGGATGAAAACACCCCGTGAAGCCCCGATGCAGAGCCCCAAAATAGTTCAATGACTGTAAAATTCGAGTGCTGCCAGACCTTTTGTCAAACACTGCCAAACCTCACGGCACGCTACACTCAAGCCGCTGTAAGCGCGGGATTAATGGATCCTGAGCCTAGCCCTCCAGCACGTCCTCGAAGGTACGCAGCCCGGCGCGGGGAGCCTGCACCAGCACCGCCATGTTGCCGGGCTTGTGCTCGTTGCGCATCATCTTCATATGCGCCGCGGGGATGTCCTCCCAGGCGAAAACCTCGCTCATGGAGGGATCGAGCCGGCGCTCGACCATCAGCTTGTTGGCCGCCGCGGCCTGCTTGAGATGGGCGAAGTGGCTGCCCTGCACCCGCTTCTGGTGCATCCACAGATAGCGCGCATCCAGCGTCAGGTTGTAGCCGGTGGTGCCGGCGCAGATCACCACCATGCCGCCCTTCTTGACCACGAAGACCGAGACCGGGAAGGTCGCCTCGCCGGGATGCTCGAAAACCATGTCCACGTTGTTACCCTTGCCGGTGATGTCCCAGATCGCCTTGCCGAACTTGCGCACCTCCCCGAACCATTCCTTGTATTCGGGGGTGTTGACGACCGGCATCTGCCCCCAGCAGTCGAAATCCCTGCGATTGATCACCCCCTTCGCGCCGAGGCTCATGACGAAATCGCGCTTGGATTCGTCGCTGATCACCCCGATCGCATTGGCGCCTGCGGTGTTGATCAGCTGGATCGCATAGGAGCCCAGCCCCCCGGAAGCGCCCCAGACCAGCACGTTCTGCCCGGGCTTGAGGTCATGGGGCTCATGGCCGAACAGCATCCGGTAGGCGGTGGCCAGCGTCAGCGTGTAGCAGGCGCTCTCCTCCCATGTGAGGTGGCGCGGGCGCTCCATGAGCTGCTGGGCCTGGACGCGGGCGAACTGGGCAAAGGAGCCGTCAGGCGTCTCGTAGCCCCAGATCCGCTGGGAAGGGCTGAACATCGGATCGCCGCCATTGCACTCCTCGTCGTCGCCATCATCCTGGTTGCAATGCACCACCACCTGGTCGCCGACCTTCCAGCGCCGTACCTTTTCGCCGACCTTCCAGACGATGCCGGCGGCGTCGGAGCCGGCAATGTGATAGGGGGCCTTGTGCACGTCGAAGACCGAAATCGGCTTGCCCAGCGCCGCCCAGACGCCGTTGTAATTGACGCCGGCGGCCATCACCAGCACCAGCACCTCGTGGCTGTCGATCTCCCAGGTATCGACCACCTCGACCTGCATTGCCGTATCCGGCTCGCCGTGGCGCTCGCGACGGATGGTCCAGGCATGCATCTGCCTGGGCACGTGGCCGAGCGGCGGGATCTCGCCGATTTCGTAAAGGTCCTTTTCCTCGGCCTCGTAGGGGGCGATTGCGGGGGAAGTATCTGTGCCCATGATATACGCTCCGGTGTTGCAGGCGGGGGTTGTTCGATTGTGCTGGTGCAGCATTACGATTCTGCGCGCAAGGATGCAACCAGAAACGGAGGTAATTTGTAATTTTATGTCGCACTCGGTCTGGTGCCATCCGCCTCCCCGGGCAGCAGATGGGCGATGGAATTGGCGTAAAAGGCCAGCAGGGGCCGATCCTCGGGGGCAACCCGGCAGCGACCGTCGGGCGCCTCTTCGACGATCTGGCGAATGACCAGGCCGCGCAGGCCGACCTCGACCGTGTAATCCATGTCCTCGCGCGGCAGGTGCACATGCGCGCCGGCCGCCTCCAGCCGCGAGACCAGAGCGGCGAAGCGGCGGGTGATGTCCGCGCGTTTCTGCGCCCCGTGCGCGAGCAGGATCGTGGCCACAAGCGGCACCGGAAGCACCGGCACCACAGCGCGGATGCGGCCCATGATCTCGTCGGCGAGCGCCTCGGTCGGCGCGGCTTCCCCGGCCTTCATGCCGTCAAGGAATCCGCTCAGCGACAACGGCGCGCCGAAGGAGACGCTGGCATAGCCCAGCCGGTGAAAGCGCCGGGTCAGGCGCAGCCAGACATGACGGCCCAGGTGGCGCGCCACGTCGCGCAGGCGCATCCGGAAGCGCCGGTGCCCGCCCTCGCCCGCCGCCACCAGCATCCGGTCCTCGATCACCCGGTCGTAATTGATCGCCACCGGCACGAAGACCACGTCGCGGCTCTTGCCGGGGCGAAAACCCTGGACGATGTAATTGAGCAGCCCCATCTTCGGCGCGCCCACGGCGCCGGTCAGACTCAGCCCGCCCTCGGGAAACATCGCCTGCGTCACCCCGCCCTCGGTCGCCATCTGCACATAGCGCGCCAGCACCCGGCGGTAGAGCGCGTTGCGGCTCTTGCGGCGGATGAAATAGGCGCCCATGGAGCGGATCAGCGCTGCCAGCGGCCAGCGCCGGGCCCATTCGCCCACCGCATAGGAAAGACTGGTGCGCTCGGCCGCGAGCCATGTGACCAGCACATAGTCCATGTTGGAGCGGTGATTCATCACGAAGATCACCGTCGCCTCCGGGTCGATCCGCTCCAGCCCCGCCTCGTCAAACGCCCCCAGCCGCACCCGGTAGAAGGCCCGACTCAGCACCTTGGCAAGCCGCGTGCCGATGCCGAAATAGGCGGTCGCGGAAAAGCGCGGCACGATCTCGCGCGCATAGCGGCGGGCCTTTTCGAAGGCCACGTCCTGAGGTACCCCCTCTTCGCGGGCATGTTGCTCGATCGCCTCGGCCACCGCCGGATCGTAGATCAGCCGCTGGATCATGTCGTGGCGCCGGGCCAGCCTGAAGGGCTCGATCGGCCGGGTCAGCCGCTCGTTGAGCCGCGCAACCACCCGCTCCATGCGCCGGCGGAAGAACCAGCGCACCGACGGAAACAGGAAATGCGAGGCAAAGGTGACCACGGCAAAGGCCACCAGCAGCACCAGCGCCCAGAGGGGGACTTCGACAAGGCGGTTCATCTGGGGCAGTGTTTCAGGAAAGGCCGCCGAGGTCCAATGAAATTCGCGCCAGCTTGCGCTGCATCAGTGTGCGGCATGCCGGATCGGAGTATCCTTGCGCCTGGAGAAGCGATTGCAGACAAGGAGGTTAAGATGCCTGCAATATTCAGACGTGCATTCATTGGTATCCTGTTGAGCACTGCTGTTGCCATGCCCGCGGCTGCCCTCGACCGGCGGGTGCGGATCGTCAACAATACCGGCTATACCATGGTCGAATTCTACGGCTCCAACCAGGGCACCGACAGCTGGGAAGAAGACATCCTCGGCTATGACGTCCTGCCCTCAGGCCGCTCGGTGGTGATCGACTTCGACGACGGCACCGGCTATTGCATCTTCGATTTCAAGGCCGTGTTCGAGGACGGGGACGAGGTCACCAGCTTCGGCAAGAATGTCTGCGAGCTGGGAGCATTTACCTATAATTGACGCGCCATTGAGGCGACCTGACACGGGGGGCGTCCGAGGGGGCGTCCCTTTGCGCGGCAATATCCTTACGGGACATTTCCCCCTTGCGTAACATTGTTGCGCCTGCGAAAATGCTGCAGCGCAACAATGCGAGGCTGACATGACCGCTCCCGAACGCGACCGCCCCTGGCTGATCCGCACCTATGCGGGCCATTCCTCCGCCGCCGCGTCCAACGCGCTCTACCGCGAAAACCTCAAACGCGGCCAGACCGGCCTTTCGGTCGCCTTCGACCTGCCCACCCAGACCGGCCATGACAGCGACGATCCCCGCGCGCGCGGCGAGGTCGGCAAGGTCGGCGTGCCGATCTGCCACCTGGGCGACATGCGCAAACTGTTCGACGGCATCCCGCTCGAGCAGATGAACACCTCCATGACCATCAACGCCACCGCGCCCTGGCTGCTCGCCCTCTATATCGCGCTGGCCGAGGAGCAGGGGGCCGACATCGCGGCGCTTCGGGGCACGGTGCAAAACGACATCATCAAGGAATACCTCTCGCGCGGCACCTATATCTGCCCGCCCGAGCCGAGCCTGCGGATGATTACCGACGTGGCCGCCTATACCCGCCAGCACCTGCCGAAGTGGAACCCGATGAACGTCTGCTCCTACCACCTGCAGGAGGCGGGCGCGACGCCGGAGGAGGAGCTTGCCTTTGCGCTGGCTACCGCCATCGCGGTGCTGGACGATTTGCGCGAAAAGGTGCCGCCAGAGGACTTCCCGGCCATGGTCGGGCGGATCAGCTTCTTCGTCAATGCCGGGATCCGCTTCGTCACCGAGATCTGCAAGATGCGCGCCTTTACCGAGCTCTGGGACGAGATCACCCGCGAGCGCTACGGGATCGACAATCCGAAATACCGCCGCTTCCGCTATGGTGTGCAGGTCAACAGCCTCGGCCTCACCGAGCAGCAGCCGGAAAACAATGTCTATCGGATCCTGATCGAGATGCTGGCGGTGACGCTCTCCAAGAAGGCCCGGGCGCGGGCGGTGCAACTGCCGGCATGGAACGAGGCGCTGGGCCTGCCGCGTCCGTGGGACCAGCAATGGTCGATGCGCATGCAGCAGATCCTCGCCTACGAGACCGACCTGCTCGAATATGACGACCTGTTTGACGGCAATCCGGCGATCGAAGCCAAGGTCGCGGCGCTGAAAGAGGGCGCGCGTGCCGAGCTTGCCCAGATCGAGGCCATGGGCGGGGCCGTGGGCGCGATTGCTTACATGAAGGCGCGGCTGGTCGAGAGCAACGCCGCGCGCATCGCCCGGATCGAATCGGGCGAAACCGTGGTGGTCGGCGTCAATCGCTGGCAAGAGGGCGAGGAAAGCCCGCTCGGCAGCGGCGATGGCGCGATCATGAAGGTGGACCCGGCGGCCGAAGCCGAGCAGATCGCGCGCCTTGCCGAATGGCGCGCTTCGCGCGACGCGGGCGCGGTCAAGGTGGCACTCGAGGCGCTGCGCCGGGCCGCGCGGGCGGGCGAGAACATCATGCCGCCCTCGATCGCCGCCGCCAGGGCGGGCGTGACCACCGGCGAATGGGCCGGGGTGATGCGCGAGATCTTCGGCGAATACCGCGCCCCGACCGGGGTCGCCAGGAGCCCCTCGAACCGCACCGAGGGGCTCGAAGAAATCCGCGCCGAGGTCGATGCGGTGAGCGACCGGCTCGGCCACCGGCTGCGCTTTCTGATCGGCAAGCCGGGGCTCGACGGCCACTCGAACGGCGCCGAGCAGATCGCCGCGCGGGCGCGCGATGTGGGCATGGACATCACCTATGAGGGCATCCGCCTGACTCCCGAAGCGCTGGTCGAAGCCGCCCGCGAGGGGGCCGACGTGCTGGGACTCTCGATCCTGTCGGGCTCGCACCTGCCGCTGGTCGGCGAAGTGCTCGAGGGGCTCGCCGCCGAGGGGCTTGACGTGCCGGTGGTGGTCGGCGGCATCATCCCCGAAGAAGACGCCCGCGCCTTGCGCGAAATGGGGGTCGCGCGCGTCTATACGCCCAAGGATTACGATCTGAACGCGATCATGCGCGATATTGTCGCCCTGGCAGAGGCGGGAAGCTGACACTCCCTGCCGGCTGGTGCCGATCCGAGCGCAGCGAGGCCCCGGAGCAGCCGGAATTTTCGCGGAAAATTCCCCTCGGGGGCACCGGAGCCGGGCGATCCGCCGACCGGCATTTGCAGCGCATGACACATCCGGGCGGGATTGATTTGCCGCCGGTTTGCCGCCATGCTGGGCGCATGAATGCGCAGCCGCCGAAAATCGTTCCGCTCCCGGACACCCCCCGCAGGAGCGGCAGGCCGCCGGGCGACGGGGTTGCCTTTCACCGCAGCGAGCTGGCGCTGATCATGGGGCTTTACGGGCGCATGGTCGCGGCCGGAGAATGGCGCGATTACGGGCTCAGCTTCCTTCGTGACGTGGCGGTGTTCTCGGCCTTTCGCCGCGCATCCGAACAGCCGCTCTACCGGATCGAGAAGCGCCCCGCCCTGCGTCGGCGGCAGGGGCAATATACCGTCATTGGCGCCGATGGGCGGATATTGAAGCGCGGCAGCGACCTCAGAACGGTGCTGCGCGTACTGGAGCGCAAGCTGATTCGCCCGGTAGAGTGAGGGCCGCGGCGGGACGAGCAGGCACCCCGCTTGCCGTCCGGCCAGGGATTTCATGCCTTCGGCGAGGATATTTGCAGAAGTGTGAAGAATGCGCAAAGCAGGCCCGAGGCGCGGGGTCCGGAGCTCAGAGCCTTTTGTGGGCGGTGAGAGGGCCTTCGCCGGCGGCTTCGATGCGGGCGAAGGCGGCGGCGATATCCTCGATTACCACCGCCATATGGGTGGCATTGGCGTGGATCAGGCGCGTGCCGTCCAGCGCCATGGCCACATGTCCCTTCCAGAACAGCAGATCGCCGCGCCGGCATGCGGTGCCCGGGGCGAGATCCTGGCCCAGCGCCGCCTGCTGCTGGTCGCTGTCGCCGGGACACGCGATGGCGCAGGCGTGCAGCGCCGCCTGCACGAGACCCGAGCAGTCGATCCCCAGCGCCGAATTGCCTCCCCACAGGTAAGGTGTGCCCAGATAGGCTTCGGCCACTTCTGCCGGGTCGTCGTCATGGCTGTGGATCGGGCGCAGATGGGCGCGGGGCAGATACATTTCCTGCCCGGCAATGGTGCTGGCGGCCCAGTCGCCGCTGGTGCCGGTGATGGCGAGGCGCGCGCCGCGCGACAGCAGCAGGTGGGGGCCGGTATCCTTGAGGTCGGGGACGTGCTTTGCGTAGGAGCGGATGGCGCCGATCCGGTGGGTGGGCGCGGGGGCGTGGCCGAGCGCGGCGGCGGAGACGTATCCCACATAGCCGTCGTCGCGCGCGAAGCCGAAACAGGCCCCGCCGCGCTCCTCCAGCACGCAGAATTCGGCCCCCAGCAGCATTTCGCGCTGGCGCGCACCGCCAGGCGCATCGAGGATCGGCGCGGCGGGGACGGTGATCCGCTGCCAGTCGCCTTCGGTATAGCGCCCCGCCTCGGCCCGTCCGCGCAGGCTTTCATGGGCCACGCGGCCGTTACTGGCCAGAAGCCGCGCATCGCTCACAGCTTCAGCACCTTGGGCAGGGCTTCGAGCACCGCGCGCGCGCCCTGCCCGACGCCCCCTTTCGGTCGGGCGGGCGCGGCGGCGGGCTGCCAGCCGTAGATGTCGAAATGTGCATAATCCCGCTCCGCACTCACGAAGCGTCGCAAGAACAGCGCCGCCATGATCGAGCCGGCAAAGCCGCCCTTGGGGGCATTGTCGAGATCGGCGATGCCGGGCTCCAGCCGCTCCTCGTAGGGCTCCCAGAAGGGCATCCGCCAGAGCGGATCGCGCACCCAGCGCGCGGCCCGGGCGAGGCGCTTGGCCAGGCCCTTGCGGCTGGCGTAGAAAGGCACGAGGTCGGGGCCTAGCGCCACCCGCGCAGCACCCGTGAGCGTGGCCATGGAAACGAGCAGGTCGGGCGCCTCCTCATCGGCGAGCGTGAGCGCGTCGGCCAGCACCAGGCGGCCCTCGGCGTCGGTGTTGTTGACCTCGACCGTGAGGCGCTTGCGGCTGGTGAGGATGTCGCCCGGGCGCATGGCCCCGGCGCTGACGGCGTTTTCCACCGCCGGGATCAGCACGCGCAGGCGCAAGGGCAGGCCGAGCGCCATGATCATGCGCGCAAGCCCCAGCACCGTGGCGGCCCCGCCCATGTCCTTCTTCATCAGTCCCATCGAGGTGCCGGGCTTGAGATTCAGCCCGCCGGTATCGAAGCACACCCCCTTGCCGACAAGGGTCAGGCGCGGGCCGGATTGGCCCCAGCGCATGTCGAGCAGGCGTGGGGGCTGGGTGGCGGCGCGACCGACCGCGTGGATCATCGGCAGGTCGGCCTCGAGCAGGTCGGGGCCTTCGGTCACCTCGATACTGGCGCCAAACGCTTTGGCCAGGTCGCGCGCGGCCTGTTCGAGGGCGGCGGGCCCCATGTCATTGGCCGGGGTATTGATGAGATCGCGGGTCAGGGCTTCGCTGGCGGCGATCACCTCGAGGCGGGCCGCATCCACCCCCTCCGGGGCCTTCAGGCGTGCCTTGGGGGGCGGGTTTTCGCGATATCTGCCAAAGCGATAGCCCGCCAGCAGCCAGCCCAAAGCCGCCTCTTCCAGCGTCGCGCCGGAAAGGTCGCCGACCAGATGCCAGACCCCCTCCGGCAGCCCGGCTCGGGCGTCGGCCAGATGAAAGCGCCCGCGCCGCCGCGCCGCCTTGTCACCCCAGCCGAACAGCGCCAGGGCCGGAGTGCCTCCCTCCCCCGGCACGATCAGGAGCTTGCCCAGTTCCGGGCGAAAACCACTTGCCTCGATCCAGGCTGCCTGTGCCGGAGTACAGTTGGCA
>JALTZY010000357.1:828-1823 GCA_027045905.1 Paracoccaceae bacterium | reverse complement strand
TCGTTGCGCCGCGTATAGACGTCGCGCGCGTTCTTGATCGCCATTTCAGCGTCCGGCGCATGGAGCGATCCGACATGGCGATGGCTCAGGCCATGCTGACCTCGGATGAAAACTTCCCAAAGGGGCCATTCGTTCTTCATCATCTGTCTCCTATTCTGCCGCCTGCTGGCGCGCGGCTTTCTTGCGGGCGTGTTCCATCAGCCCATCGCGAACCCAGGCGCCGTCGTCCCAGGCCTTTCGGCGGGCGTCCAACCGGTCCTTGTTGCATGGCCCGTCGCCGTTGATGACGGCAAAGAACTCGGACCAATCCGGGTCGGTATAATCATAGTGCCCGCGTTCCTCGTTCCATTTCAGGTTTTCATCGGGGATCGTCAGCCCGAGGTATTCGGCTTGCGGCACGGTCTGGTCGACAAAACGCTGGCGGCCATCGTCATTGGTCATGGTCTTGATTTTCCAGGCCATGGATTGCGCGGAATGGACCGAATCCTTGTCCGATGGGCCGAACATCATCAGCGACGGATACCAGAGCCTGTTCAACGCATCCTGTGCCATCTGCTTTTGTTCTGGCGTGCCAAAGGCCATTTTCATCATGATGTCGTAGCCTTGGCGCTGGTGGAACGATTCTTCCTTGCAGATCCGGATCATGGCGCGCGAATAGGGGCCGTAGGAGGTGCGCTGCAACTGAACCTGGTTCATGATCGCCGCGCCATCCACCAACCAGCCAACCGCGCCCATATCGGCCCAGTTCAGCGTCGGGTAGTTGAAGATCGACGAATACTTCATTTTCTCGGCATGCAGCTGCTCGATCATCTCGTCTCGGGTGATGCCCAGCGTTTCTGCCGCGCAATACAGGTACAGGCCATGTCCCGCCTCGTCCTGAACCTTGGCCAACAGGATCGCCTTGCGTTCCAGCGTCGGGGCCCGGGTTATCCAGTTTCCCTCTGGCAGTTGTCCGACAATCTCGGAATGGGCGTGCTGACCAATTTGCCGGATCA
>JALTZY010000357.1:0-818 GCA_027045905.1 Paracoccaceae bacterium | reverse complement strand
TCGCCGGCATTGATCCGCTCTTGAAAGGCGCGCTCCTGCGGGTCCATTTCATCCAGCGTCTTGACCCGTTTACCGGTCGATTTCACGTTCTGTGCATACATCGCCCTGTCTCCTCAGACCCGTTCAATGATCATTGCGACGCCTTGGCCAACACCCACGCACATGGTGCACAGGGCGTAACGTCCCTTTGTCCGTTCCAGCTGATAGGCCGCCGTCAGTACCAGCCGCGCGCCTGACATGCCCAGCGGATGGCCCAGGGCAATCGCGCCGCCGTTCGGGTTTACGTGTTTGGCGTCATCGGGCACGCCGAGCGCCCGCAGAACCGCCAGCGCCTGGCTGGCAAAGGCTTCGTTCAATTCTATCACATCCATCTGGTCGATTGTCAGCCCGGCGCGTGCCAGTACCTTTTGCGTAGCCGGCACCGGTCCAATCCCCATGACACGTGGCTCTACCCCGGCTGCCGCCATTCCGACAATCCGCGCCATGGGTGACAACCCGTTTGTCGTGGCGGCCTTCTCGGATGCAACCAGGGTCGCGGCCGCACCATCGTTCACGCCCGAGGCGTTTCCGGCTGTCACCGTCAGGTCCGCCCGTTGATAGGGCGCAGCTTGGCCAGCTTTTCCGCCGACGTGCCGGGGCGCGGATGTTCGTCGGTGTCGACGATCACCGGGTCACCGCGTCTCTGTGGCACGGTCACCGGCAAAATTTCATCTGCAAACAGTCCCGCTTTCTGCGCGGCCTCCCAGCGCGCCTGTGAACGCGCGGCGAAGGCGTCCTGATCGACGCGGCTGATACCATAATCGGCGGCAACATTGTCA
>JALTZY010000356.1 GCA_027045905.1 Paracoccaceae bacterium | reverse complement strand
AACGGTGCGTGTGATCGCCTGTCACCGGGGTGGGCCTGCCTCGTCCCCCCTCCCGGAGCCTGACATCCGCATGACTTGCCGCCGCCTCCGCCATGGAGCGCGGCGGTTTTTTCTCTCCCTCTTCGTCCTCTTCGTCGCGTCCATGCCGCGCCGCGCCCATCGGGAACGCCGGTATCGGTGGAGGGGCTTTGCGCAGACCTCGGACTTTCAGCGCCTCGGCTCCAGGAGGTGGGCGAAACTGCCGCTCACATGACCGCGCACCAGCCCCATCGGCCCAAGTGGGACACCGGCGGCGTCGGTGGCTTCGAACAGCGGGGAACCTTCGGCCCTGAGCGTGGTGGCGTAGTGGAATTCATGTGCGGCCCACTGGCCGGGGAAGGGGCCGGCGAGGGCATTGAGGCTGCGATAGCCCAGATGCAGCTTGCGGCGGGCAAAGGAGGTCTCCAGCGTCAGCAGGCCGAGCATCCGGTGGCGCGTACCGTCGGCTGCGACCAACCCTTCGCCCAGCACCATGTAGCCGCCGCATTCGCCATAGACGGGGCAGGTGGCCGCCTGCATCCCGGCGCGGAAGGTCTCGGCCGCCGCCAGACGCGCCGCGTAGAGTTCCGGGTATCCGCCGGGCAGGAAGATGAAATCGGCTCCCGGCTCCGGGGCCTCGTCGGCCAGCGGCGAAAAGCGGCTGATCTGGGCCCCGGCTCTGCGCCAGTCTTCGAGAATATGCGGATAGGCGAAGCTGAAGGCCGCGTCCTCGGCAATGGCGATGCGCTGGCCGGGCGGGGCGAGGCGCGGGGGCGTGGCGCCGGCCACGGGCAGGGGAGCGGCTAGGGCGGTGAGGGCATCAAGGTCGATACTTTCTTCAACGATATCCGCGACTTGATCTAGATAAACGGCCAGCGCCGGGTGCTCGCGCGCCTGCACGAGGCCAAGATGGCGCGCAGGGTGCTCGAGCCCCGCCTGCCGCCTGATCGCCCCCAGCACCGGCAGGCCAATGGGTGCGAGGGCTGCGCGCAGCATCTCTTCGTGGCGCGCCGAGCCGAGCTTGTTGAGGATCACGCCGGCAATCCGCACGCCCGCATCATGGGCGGCAAAGCCCGCGACCAGCGGGGCGATGCTGTGCGCCATGTGGGCGGCATCCACCACCAGCACCACCGGCAGGGCGAGCAGGCGGGCGAGATCGGCGCTTGCGCCCTTGCCCGCGGGGGGTGCGCCGTCAAACAGCCCCATGGCGCCTTCGATCAGCAAGATCCCCTCCCCGGCGGCCAGCGTGGTGATGCGGGCAGGTGTCATCGCCCAGGCATCGAGATTGGGGCAGGGGCGTGCGCAGGCGGCTTCGTGAAAGCGCGGGTCGATGTAATCGGGGCCGGACTTGGCCCCGCGCACCGCCACGCCGCGCCGGGCGAGCGCGCGCAAGAGGCCCAGAGTCAGCGTGGTCTTGCCCGAGCCCGAGGCCGGCGCGGCGATGAGCAGGGCGCGGCCCATCTCAGCCCTTGTCCCCTTCGTCCATGCCGCTTCCGGCCCCCGTGCCCAGCGGGTCGAGGCTGCGCGGAGTCTCGCCCTGCGCCAGCGCCTGCCAGTCCAGCGCCTGGCGCAGCAGCACCGCGCGCCCCACGCAGATGATCGCCGGCGCCGTGAGCCGGGCCCGCTCGACCTCTTCGACGCAGGTGCCCAGCGTCGTCTCCAGCACCTCCTGCGCTGGCGTCGCCGCGCTGGCCACCACCGCCACCGGCTCGCTCTCGTCGCGCCCGGCCGCGAGCAGCGCCGCACGGATCGCCGGCAGCGCCCGCATCCCCATGTAGATCACGATATCGGGCGCGCCACGCGAAATATCGGCCCA
>JALTZY010000355.1 GCA_027045905.1 Paracoccaceae bacterium | reverse complement strand
GCCCCGGCGCCCCCCCTGACAGCAAGCTCCGCCCGGGCGCCCTGCCCGCCTCCTTCACGCAATCCCGGTGAGCCGCGCTACGCCCACCTACATCTGCCTTCGCCCTTCGGCCGGCGCGAACCTGCTCCCGCCGGAGGCCGGAGCCTCCCCCTATCCGCGCCGCTCACACCGCATTGGGCAGGCCCTCGTCGGCGAAGAACGCCCTCAGGTTCTCCACCGCCATCATCCCCATGCTTTCGCGCACCTCCAGCGCGTTGGTGCCCAGATGCGGCAGCAGGGTGACGTTTTCCATCCGCCGCAGAGCCTCGGGCACGTCGGGCTCGTGCTCGTACACATCGAGCCCCGCCCCGGCGATTTCGCCCGCCTCCAGCGCGTCGATCAGCGCCGCTTCGTCCACGATCTCTCCCCGGGCGATATTGACGAAAATCGCGTGTTCGCGCATCGCCGCAAAGCAGGACGTGCCCACCATGTGCCGGGTCCCGGTGCCGCCGGCCAGCGCCACCACCACCACGTCCGAGGCCGCCGCCACCGCCTCGATCGTGTCGAGCCGGCGCGCGGGCATTGCCGTCTCGCGCGCCGAGCGGTTGTAATAGACCACATCCATCTCGAAGCCGTAATGGGCCCTCAGCGCAATCGCTTGGCCGATCCGGCCCATGCCGATCAGCCCCAGCGCCTTGCCGGTCAGGTGCAGGCCCAGAAGCTGGGTCGGGTGCCAGCCCTTCCAGCGCCCCGAGCGCACCAGGCGCTCGCCCTCGCCGGCCCGGCGCGCCGTCATCAGCATCAGCGTCAGCGCCAGATCGGCGGTGGCATCGGTGACCGCCCCCGGCGTGTTGGTCACGGCGATATCGAACGCGGTCGCCGCCAGCACGTCGATATGGTCGTAGCCGACGCCGAAATTGGCGAGCAGGCGGCAGCGCAGCGGATCGGCCGCCCCCAGCACATCGGCGCCGAATTCGTCGCCCAGCGTGGGCACGATGGCGTCGTATTCCTGAAGGGCGGCGACCATCTCGCCGCGCGTCATCGGCGTGGTCTCGCCGCGCACCACCACTTCGCCCAGCTCCCTGGCCGCCGCGACCACCGCCTCGGGCAGCGGGCGGGAGATCAGCACCCGCGGGCTCATTGCAGCCGCTCCCCGTCGGGCACCTCATGGCCCGCATCCGGGCCGATCAGCACGATGCCGCCCTCTGCGTCCGCGAGCCCCAGCACCAGCACTTCCGACATGAACCTGCCGATCTGGCGCGGCGGAAAATTCATCACCGCCAGCACCGCGCGCCCCACCAGAGCCTCGGGGCTGTAATGGGCGGTGATCTGGGCCGAGCTTTTCCTGACCCCAAGTTCGGGGCCGAAATCCACCCAGAGCTTGATCGCGGGCTTGCGCGCCTCCGGGTAGGGCTCGGCCCGCACTACCGTGCCCTTGCGGATATCGACCTTGAGAAAATCGTCAAAGCTGATCTCGCTCATTTGCCCAGCTCCCGCGAGCGATCCGCCGCCGCTTTCACCGCC
This sequence comes from Paracoccaceae bacterium, assembly GCA_027045905.1. Taxonomy (GTDB): domain Bacteria; phylum Pseudomonadota; class Alphaproteobacteria; order Rhodobacterales; family Rhodobacteraceae; genus JAAEUB01. The sequence continues at coordinate 7,527 of JALTZY010000355.1, read as the reverse complement.
CGGCGCAGCAGGGCCGGAAAGCCGCTCTCGCCGTCCATCAGCACTTCCAGCGCCGCTTCCGTGGTGCCGCCGGGGCTGGTGACATTGACTCGCAGCCGGGCCGGACTCTCCCCGGCCGCTTCGGCCAAAGCCCCGGCGCCCGCCACCGTGGCGCGTGCGAGCTTCAGCGCCAGATCGGCTCCGAGCCCCTCGGCCTCGCCCGCCGCCGCCAGCGCCTCGATCAGGTGAAACACATAGGCCGGCCCCGAGCCCGATACGGCGGTGACCGCATCCATCTGCTCCTCGTCCTCAAGCCGCACCACCTGGCCCACCGCGCCCAGAAGCGCCTCGGCCAGCGCCATATCCGCCGCCCCGGCGCGCCCGTTGCCGATGATCGCACTGATCCCGCGCCCCACGGCAGCCGGCGTGTTGGGCATGGCGCGGATGACCGGCGTATCCGCCCCCAGCACCGCCTCGAAAGCGGCGATCGGCGTGCCGGCCGCAACCGAGACCACCAGCGTCTCGCCCCCGCCCATGGCTGCCAGCCTCGGCAGAGCCTCGCCCATCGCCTGCGGCTTCACCGCCACCAGCGCCACGGCCGGGGCTTCGGGCAGGTCCTCGTTCAGATGCACGCCGCGCGCGCTGAGCCAGTCCGAAGGCGCAGGCTCCAGCACCCACACGCTCTCAGCCGCAAGCCCGCGCTCCAGCCAGCCCGCCAGCATCGCCGAGCCCATCCTGCCGCAGCCCAGCAGCACCAGCCCCCTGTCGTTCAGTCGCACCAGTTCACTCATGTCTCCTCCCGGCGATAAGCCCGCGCAAGTCTAGGACCTGCCCCTCCGAACCACAAGCCGCCCGCCCCGAAACGGCGCGGACAGAAATTTTGCAGGTCTTAAGAATAGAAAAACTTTTGTCCCCTATAGCTGAGCGGGATTTCCTTTCGGCCAGACAAGGGCAGCACCCATGACACTCAAGGCAAAGATCATCTCCATTCTCGCAATCACCATGATTCTCAGTTGGGCCGGAATCGGGCTGGCCGTCTACGAGCTGAGAAGCCAGCTGCCGGAACTGGAACGGAACGTGAAACATGTCGCCATGGTCTCCGACGTGTCGGTCCCGCTCCTGGTGACGATCAAGGATATCCAGAACGACGTGATCCAGGTACAGGGCTGGCTGACGGATATTTCCGCCACCCGCGGCCTGCCCGGCTTCGATGACGGCTTCGACGTAGCCCGGGAATATGCCGAGAAATTCGCCCGTGACGTGGATAGCGCCCGCAGCCTGGCCACATCCGCCGGGCTGAGCGAGGTCATTGCCGCGCTCGACAGAGTGGAATCCGCCTTCGGCCCGTTTTACGAGGGCGGCAAGGCAATGGCCCAGGCCTATATCGACGGCGGCCCCGAGGCAGGCAATCCGCAGATGGACCGCTTCGACAGCGAAGCCCAGGGGATGGCCGACGCGATGCAGGCACTGGTCTCGATCGTGGCCGGACAGGCTGACAGCGGTCTGAACATGCTGGCCGACATGGCAGAAGATGCCCGGCGCGACAATATACGGATGATGTCGCTGCTGCTGATCTTCGGTGCCGTCAGCGCCGCCATCATGGCCGGCGGAGCGCTATACCTGATCCGGACGATCCGCCAGAGCTTTGCCGAGCTTTCCCGGGACGTGGAAACCGTCATGGACGAGGCAAGCGACGCCCCCCTGCAGCTCGACCCAGCGCGCAAGGACGAATTCGGCCCCGTCGCCGGGGCCCTGCTCGCCCTGCGCGAGGGCCAGCGGGAGGCGCGCGCGCGCGAAGAGAAGCTGCGCGAGACCCAGATCCGCGAAATGGAGGCCCAGCGCAAGGCCGAACAGGCCGAGGCCGAGGCCCAGGCCAGGCTCGCCGCCGAAAAGGCCGCCGAGGAAAGAAAGCGCCTCGAAGAGGAACTCAAGGCCGCCGAGGAAATCTCCGCCGTGGTGGCCGCCTGCGCCGCGGGCGACTTCAGCCAGAAACTGGACCCGAGCCGCTTCAAGGGCGCCTTCGCCGAGATCTGCAAGGGGGTCAACCAGATCGCAGAGACGACCCAGACGGGGCTCGAGGAGATTCGCAAGGCGCTGCATGCGCTGGCCAGCGGCGATCTCGCCTATCGCCTGGAGGGGCATGGCAACGGCATCTTTGCCGATATTCGCGCGGCAATGAATGCCACCACCCAGACGATCGCCGAATCGATCAGCCAGATCGAGGAGAGCAGCGGCCAGATCAACGAATCCACTGCCGAAGTCGCCGATGCCGCCAGCGCGCTAGCACAGCGCACCGAACGTGCCGCGGCAACGCTGGAAGAGACCGCCGAGGCCATTCAGGGCCTGTCGGCCCATGTGGCCAATTCCGCCGAACTCGCCGGCAATGCCAATGAAATGGCATCCGAAGTCCAGAAAAAGGCCGAGGAAGGCAAGGAAATCGTCGATGCCACCGTGGCCGCGATCCACAAGATTCATGATTCCACCGCGGCGATCAGCAAGACCATCACCCTGATCGACGACATCACCTTCCAGACCAATCTCCTGGCCCTGAATGCCGGGGTCGAGGCGGCCCGGGCCGGCGAAGCCGGACGCGGATTCGCCGTTGTCGCCTCGGAAGTGCGCGACCTGGCGGCGCGTTCCTCCGATGCGGCCCAGGAAATCTCGGCACTGATCAATGCCAGCCAGCAGCAGGTCAAGACCGGCGTGGCGATGGTCGATCAGACCGGCAAGGCCCTGAATGCCATCGCCGACGGGGTCACCTCGATCGCCGAACGTATCAACGAGATTTCAAGCTCGACCACCGAACAGGCCAATTCGATCTCGGAGATCAACCTGGCCACCAAGCAGCTGGACCAGGCGACACAGGAAAATGCCGCCATGTTCGAGCAGACCAGCGCCACCAGCATGGCACTCAAGCACGAAGCCGGCATCCTCGCCCAGGTTGTCGCCGCCTTCCGCAAGAGCGACGGGCCCGCCGGGGCGGAAGCGCGGTCGGAAACCCCGCCGCAGGCATCCCCGGAACGGGAGGAGACCACGCAGCACGGCGTGGTCCAGCAAAAACCCCTGTCGCAAATCGCACCGGAACCCGAAACGGAGGAAATCGACGACGGCTGGGACGATTTCTGAATCCTTCGAGGTCTCGACCGCTCCCCGTCGGTCGTCCCGGATACCGGCCCTTACGCCAACTCCGCCGGCTGCCCCCGCACGCCCCCGACATCAAATGCCCGGGAGGCGCCGAAATTGCCGGCTCCCCCGCGGGCACGGGGCGGGTCGAGACGCTTCAGAAGGCCTTGAAGGTCAGCGTGGTCAGCGAGCGCGATATCCCCTCGATGGTGAGCAGCTTTTCGTTCAGATACTTGCCCACATCCTCCTCCTTGGGGATGTAGATCTTCAGCAGCAGGTCGAAATCCCCGGACGTGGAGTAGAGTTCACTGTGGATTTCCCGCCGAATGACGGCCTCGGCCACCTCATAGGTTTTCCCGGGGTGGCACCTGAGCTGGACGAAAACACATGTGGTCATCTGGCCTCCCAATCCTCCCGACGGCTGCATCGACGCCGGGCTACATTCGCATGAAGTTCCCCGGCCCAACAAGGGTTTTTCCGTCCTTTTCATACGCGCCATCGCAGCCTATAACCCGGGCAATCGCGACACAGCCAAAGGGAAACCGCCATGCGCAGCGCCAGTGTCATTCGCCAGACCAACGAGACAAAAATATCGGTGGAAATCAACCTTGACGGCACCGGGCTCCATGACAACAGTACCGGAATCGGCTTCTTCGACCACATGCTGGACCAGCTGTCGCGCCACGCACTGATCGACATGACGATCCGTGCCGAGGGCGACCTGCATATCGACGACCACCACACGGTCGAGGATACCGGCATCGCGCTGGGGCAGGCCCTGCGCAAGGCCCTAGGCGACAAGACGGGCATCCGGCGCTACGGCGAATGCCATCTGCCGATGGACGACGCCCAGCTGCGCGCCTGCCTCGACCTGTCCGGGCGACCGTATCTGGTCTGGAACGTGCAGATGAACGCGCCGAAGATCGGCTCCTTTGACAGCGAACTGGTACGCGAATTCTTCCAGGCGCTCAGCACCCACGCCGGCATCACCCTGCATCTGGACAAGCTGCACGGCTTCAACTCCCATCACATTGCCGAGGCCAGCTTCAAGGCCGTGGCCCGGGCGCTGCGCATGGCGGTCGAGCCCGACCCGCGCAAGCCCGATGCGATCCCCTCGACCAAGGGGGCGCTCTGAGGTGCTGACAACCATCGTCGATTACGAAAGCGGGAACCTGCATTCGGTGCAGAAGGCGTTCGAGCGCATGGCTTCTGAAACCGGCGCCGGCGAAGTGCTGGTCAGCACGCGCCCCGAAGACGTGGTGCGTACTGACCGCATCGTCCTGCCCGGCGACGGCGCCTTTCCGACCTGCGCACGGGCGCTGCGGGCGCAGAACGGTCTGTTCGAGGCGCTCGAAGAAGCGGTGATCGGCAAGGGGCGCCCATTCCTCGGCATCTGCGTCGGCATGCAGATGCTGGCCGATCTGAGCCACGAATACGCGCCGACCCCGGGATTCGGCTGGATCGGCGGCGAGGTGGTGAAGATCACCCCGGATGTCCCGGGTCTGAAGATTCCGCATATGGGCTGGAACGATCTCGTGATCGACCGCCCCCACCCGGTACTGGAAGGGCTGGAAACCGGAGATCACGCCTATTTCGTCCACTCTTACCAGCTGCATGTCGGCAAGCAGCCCCACCTGCTGGCCCATTGCGACTACGGAGGGCGGATCACGGCCATCGTCGGGCGCGACAATATCGTCGGCGCCCAGTTCCACCCGGAAAAGAGCCAGACTGCCGGGCTCCGGCTGATCGCCAATTTTCTGAACTGGACACCGTAAGCCGAACCGATCACCCCGGGCCGGCAAGGCCCGCCCCGGCCCGGATCCAAGGCGCTTTGGCCAGGACTTTTGCAAATGCCTTATTCGATTCGGGTCCAGGTGCTGCCCTTGCAGATCAGCCCTCCGGCCACGCAGCCCTTCATGGTCAGGCGGTCGCCGCTCAGGTTGATCTTTCCATAATAGATCTTGTTATTGGACGGTCTCCAGACCTCACCGGTATATTTTCCATTGCCCGCCGGAACCATGCCGCGGATGATATCCTTGCCGATATTGGGGCTCTGATATTCGCCATCGGCATTGAAGGTACGCATGATCGTGCCGCAGAAGCCGGCACCGCAGGCGTGGATATCCACATAGGCATAGGCGCCATCGTCCACATCGGTCTTCCACAGACCCACAAGCGGATCGGCCAGGGCCGGCAGGGCCGAGAGAACCAGCGCGGCAGATGTCATCAGCAGCTTTTTCATCATTTCCTCCCTGTTTTCACCATCCTGCCCCGCGATAGCCCCCAAGGCAAGCCTGACCTGTCGGCAGGCCCGTCTTGGCAAGGAAGCGCCGCTGTGCCAAAAGCCGGGGCAGCAACGGAGTATTTCGATGATCCTGTATCCCGCCATCGACCTCAAGGACGGCAAATGCGTACGCCTCGTGCAGGGCGAGATGGACCGGGCGACGGTATTTTCCTCGCGCCCGGCCGAGCAGGCACGCGCCTTCGAGGCCGCCGGCTGCCAGTGGCTGCACCTGGTCGATCTCAACGGCGCCTTCGCCGGTAAGCCCGTCAACGCAGCGGCGGTCGAAGCGATCCTTGCCGCCACCGAGGTGCCGGCCCAGCTCGGCGGCGGCATCCGCGACATGGCGACGATCGAATCCTGGCTCGACAAGGGGCTCGCCCGCGTGATTCTCGGTACCGTGGCGGTGGAACAGCCCGACTTGGCACGCAAGGCGGCGCGCGCCTTTCCGGGCCAGGTCGCGGTAGGAATAGACGCGCGCGCCGGCAAGGTCGCCACCCGCGGCTGGGCCGAGGTGACCGATGTGGACGCAACCGAGCTTGCCAGAAGATTCGAGGATGCGGGCGTGGCGGCGATCATCTACACCGACATCCTGCGCGACGGCGCCATGAAGGGGCCCAATGTCGCGGCCACGGCGGCACTTGCCCGCGCGGTCACGATCCCGGTCATCGCCTCTGGCGGCGTCTCCTCGCTCGACGATCTGCGCGCCCTGCGCGATTGCGGCGCGCCGCTTGACGGCGTCATCTCCGGGCGCGCGCTCTATGACGGGGCGTTCGACCTCGCCGACGCGCTCGCCCTTCTGAGGGAGCCAACATGCTGAAAACACGCATCATTCCCTGCCTAGACGTGGCCGAGGGGCGGGTGGTCAAGGGGGTCAATTTCGTCGATCTCATCGATGCCGGCGACCCGGTGGAATCGGCGCGCGCCTATGATGCCGCCGGAGCCGACGAGCTGTGCTTTCTCGACATCATGGCCACCGCGGAAAACCGCTCCACCATGTACGATCTCGCTACCCGCACAGCCGAGCAATGCTTCATGCCGCTGACCATCGGCGGCGGGGTGCGCAGCCACGAAGATGTGCGCGACCTGCTGCTGGCGGGGGCCGACAAGGTGAGCTTCAACTCCGCCGCGGTGGCCGACCCGAACGTGGTCGCCGAAGCCGCCGACCGCTTCGGCAGCCAGTGCATCGTGGTGGCGATCGACGCCAAGACAGTATCCCCGGGAAAATGGGAGATCTTCACCCATGGCGGACGGCGCGCCACCGGCATCGATGCGGTTGAGTTCGCCAAGACGGTTGTCGCCAAAGGCGCGGGCGAGATCCTGCTCACCTCGATGGATCGCGACGGCACCAGGCAGGGCTTCAACATCCCGCTCACCCGCGCCATCGCCGATGCGGTGGACGTGCCGGTGATAGCCTCAGGGGGCGTCGGCACGCTCGACCACCTGGTCGAGGGCGTCACCGAAGGCCATGCCAGCGCCGTGCTCGCCGCCTCGATCTTCCATTTCGGCACCTTCACCATCCAGGAGGCCAAGGAGCACATGGCCGCCGCCGGCATCCCGATGAGGCTCACATGAACACGCTCGAACGCCTCGCCGCCACCATCGAGGCGCGCAGAGACGCCAGCCCCGAAAGCTCCTGGACCGCCCGACTCCTAGCACAAGGCCCTGAAAAGGCAGCGGAAAAATTCGGAGAAGAGGCGGTGGAAGCGATCATCGAAGCGATCAGGGGCGACCGCGAAAGGCTCATCCGTGAGGCCGCCGACGTGCTCTATCACCTGCTGGTCATGCTCGCCGCCCGCGACGTGCCGCTCAGCGACGTGCTGGCCGAACTCGCACGGCGCGAAGGCACCTCCGGCATCGACGAAAAGGCCTCCCGCCGCTCAGGCCCCACCGGATAACCGGCGCTCGGACACCAAACGCCCAAACAGTTTGCCAGGCGCCTGTTCACCGTAACCGGCAGCAGCACCGCACGGCACCGGTTGCTAGACTACGCCACATGGCATGGCAACCCGGAGGACTCGGCTTCCGGCTGGATGAATGTTCGGGGCCGGTCAGATGGGCAAATCCGGCGTGAATATGGGCGGGAGGACATATGAGCCGGGCGGGCTCCTCGCCGGGGCGCAGCAGCAGGGAGGGACGCAGAT
>JALTZY010000354.1 GCA_027045905.1 Paracoccaceae bacterium | reverse complement strand
CCCCCGCCCTGCCCCTACAAAAGGCGAAACCATAGGAGATGCGCCATGAAAATGACCACCGAGGAAGCCTTCATCAAGACCTTGCAGCTGCACGGGATCGAGCATGTCTTCGGCATTATCGGCTCGGCCTTCATGCCGATTTCCGACCTGTTTTCAAAGGCCGGCATCACCTTCTGGGATTGCGCGCACGAGGGCTCGGGCGGCTTCATGGCCGACGGTTTCACGCGCGCATCCGGCAAGATGTGCATGATGATCGCCCAGAACGGCCCCGGCATCACCAATTTCGTCACCGCCGTCAAGACCGCCTACTGGAACCACACGCCGCTTCTGCTGATCACGCCCCAGGCGGCCAACAGGACCATGGGCCAGGGCGGCTTTCAGGAGGTCGAGCAGATGCGCGCCTTCGCCGACATGGTGGCCTATCAGGAAGATCTGCGCGAGCCTGCCCGCGTGGCCGAAGTGCTCAACCGGGTGATCATGGAGGCCCGGCGCGCCAGCGCGCCCGCGCAGATGAACATCCCGCGCGACATGTGGACGCGGGTGATCGACATCGAGCTTCCGCAGGTGATCGACATCCCCCGCCCGGCCCCGGACCCGACCGCGCTCGACGCCGCCGCCGCGCTTCTGAAGGGCGCGAAAAACCCGGTCATCATCAATGGCGCCGGCGTGGTGCTCTCGGGCGCCATCGACGCGACCGTGGACCTAGCCGAGCGCCTCACCGCCCCGGTCTGCTGCGGCTACCAGCACAATGACGCCTTCCCCGCCGGCCACCCGCTGCATGCGGGTCCGCTGGGCTATAACGGCTCCAAGGCCGCCATGCGCCTGATCGCCGGGGCCGACGTGGTGCTGGCGCTGGGCACGCGGCTCAATCCCTTCTCGACCCTGCCCGCCTACGGGATCGACTACTGGCCGCGCAGCGCAAAACTCATCCAGGTCGAGATCAAGCCCGAGCGGATCGGGCTGACCAAGCGGGTGGACGTGGCCATCGTGGGCGATACGCGCGCCGTGGCCGAGGGGCTGCTCGAGCGCCTGCCCGAGGGCTCCGGCAACCCCGCGCCCATGGCCGAAATCGCGCAGGTCAAAAGCGCCTGGGCGCAGGAGCTTTCCTCGATGGACCACGAACAGGACGACCCCGGCACCACCTGGAACGCCCGCGCGCGCGCCGCCAAGCCCGACTGGATGAGCCCGCGCATGGCTTGGCGCGCGATCATGCAGGCGCTGCCGGAAGATGCGATCATCTCCTCGGATATCGGCAACAATTGCGCCATCGGCAATGCCTATCCGAGCTTTTCGGGCGGGCGCAAATACCTCGCGCCGGGCCTGTTCGGTCCCTGCGGCTACGGCCTGCCCAGCGTGATCGGCGCCAAGATCGCCTGCCCGGATCAGATCGTGGTCGGCTTCTCCGGCGACGGCGCCTTCGGCATCGCGGCAACCGAGCTTACCGCCATCGGCCGGCCCGAATGGCCCGCGATTACCCAGGTCGTGTTTCGCAATTACCAATGGGGCGCGGAGAAGCGCAATTCGACGCTGTGGTATGACGACAATTTCGTGGGCACGGAACTCAACGAACAGGTGTCATACGCCGGCATCGCCCGGGCCTGCGGGCTCAGGGGCGTGGTGGCGCGCACCATGGAGGAGCTCACCGCCGCGCTCGATCAGGCGATTCGCGACCAGAAGGCGGGCACCACCACCCTGATCGAAGCGATGATCAACCAGGAGCTTGGCGAGCCGTTTCGCCGCGATGCCATGACCAGGCCGGTCGAAGTCGCCGGCATCGACCCCGCCGACATGCGCCCGCAAAGGGGGGGCTGAGGTGGGGGGCGGCGCCGGCGGCACC
>JALTZY010000353.1 GCA_027045905.1 Paracoccaceae bacterium | reverse complement strand
ACTCCAGACTGGTTGGCAAGTTTTCTGTGGGGTTGGCGCCGGCGTTAAGCTGAACAAGGCCGGCGCGCATGGTCAGGCGGCCAGCATCGCGTCAAGCTTGCCGTCCTGTTCCAGCTCGAACAGGTCATCACAGCCACCGACATGCATGTCGCCGATGAATATCTGCGGCACCGTGTGGCGGCCATTGGCACGGGCCATCATTTCCTGCCGGCGTTCGGGGTTCCGACCAACATCAATTTCGTCAAATTCAATGCCCTTGCTTTTTAAAAGCCGTTTGGCGGCATGGCAAAAGCCACACAGGGATGTGGCGTAAATTGTAACAGGTTGCATGTTTTGTTTTCCTTGGCGCGATGGTTTGCTTTGCAGCGAATTTAACGATCCTTGACCACACGCGCCAGTGCCAGCGTGGAAACGTCGCAGGCGCCCGCCTGAAAGGCCGCTTCGGCAGCGGCGGCAAAGGTGGCGCCCGAGGTCATGACATCATCCACCAGCAACACCCGCTTGCCCTTGAGCCGCGCACCCCGCTTCGGATGCGGCCGAATCGCATCCTGCATGTTGGCGAATCGTGCGGTCAGGGTCATGCCCTCGTGCGGCGTGGTCCGGCGGGGGCGGATAAGCGAATCAGGGGCGTACGTGACCCCGACCTCGCGCGCCAGATGTTGCGCCAGCACTGCCGCCTGGTTGTATTTACGCTGTAACAACCGGGTCCAGTGCGCCGGAATTGGCACCATCAGCGTTTCGGGCACCAAAAGGGGCTGACCGGCGCGGGCCAGCCATTTCGCAGCAGGCCGCGCCAGATCCAACCGGTCGCCATGTTTCAGGGCAAGGATCAGCCGCCTTGCATTGCCGCTATACACCATCGCCGCCCGCCCCCTTTGCCAGGGCCGGGCCAGCGTCATGCAATCGTCGCATTTCAGGGCCTGTCCGCTGTCATCGTCGCCCGGCAAGGGCGTGCCGCATGTGTCACAGATCAATCCGCCTGTAATAAAGGGGGTGTCTGACCAGCATGACCCGCATAATCCAAACGGCCCATCCACCGGCTCGCCACAGGACACGCATTGATCCGGGTAAAGCAGCCTTATCGCTGTTTTCATTCCCCGCAGCTCCCCTTATCTTGGCCTTGTCATGCAAACACCACCGCCCCTTACCGATCTGACCCGCCTTGCCCTGAACCGGGACAAAGCGAAACCTGACGCCATGTTTCTACACCAGGAAGCACTGCTTGAGCTTCAGGATCGGATAGAAATGGTTAACAGAACGTTTACCAAACCGGCGATCGTGACAGGATTCCCCGATTTCTGGGCCGAAAAGATCCCAAACGCTCTGATTGTGCCTGAATCCGAGGTGCTGGACCTGAAACCACAGGCCCACGACCTTGTTATTCATGCCCTGTCGCTCAACTGGGCCAATGACCCGGTCGGGCAGATGGTACAATGCCAGCGCGCCCTTGTCCCTGATGGGTTTTTCATTGCGGCGCTGTTCGGCGGCCAGACCCTTGCCGGGTTGCGCACAGCTTTGGCCGAGGCTGAAAGCCAGATCACCGGCGGCCTGTCGCCCCGCGTTTTGCCCATGGGCGAAATTCGCGACCTTGGCGGCCTTCTGCAACGGGCCGGGTTTGCCCTTCCGGTCGCCGACAGCTCCATGCGCAATGTGACCTATGCGGATATGTTTGCCCTCATGCGCGATGTGAGGGCAATGGGGGAAGGCAACGCCCTGGCCAGCCGCAATCACGCGCCCGCAAGCCGTCGGATGTTTGAGCGCGCCGCCGAAATCTATGCCGCCCAAAATCCCGCCGAAGACGGTCGCGTGCTGGCGCAGTTTGAACTGATGTTCCTGTCGGGC
>JALTZY010000352.1 GCA_027045905.1 Paracoccaceae bacterium | reverse complement strand
CGGCGTAAGCGCCTTCCCTTTCGCCTTTCCCCAAATACTCCCGCCGGAGGCACCGATTTTTCTGCGAAAAATCGTCACCCGCGCGCCAGCGGCCGCTGTTCAGGCGGCGATGCCCTCGCCCTCCAGACGCGGCCCCAGCAGGACCGGCGTCCCCGACCGCTCTGCCGCCGCCGCCACCGGCCCCGCCCCCCTGGCAATGGCCGCCAGATCCCGCGCCAGACGCAGCCGCCAGGGCTCCAGTTCCTCGCGGCTGCCCTGGGCGACCACCAGGCCGAGCTCCGCCCCGTCCACGCGCAGGATCAGGTTCGCCCCCTCCGGGCTGGCAGGATCCACCCAGAGCATCACCACGTCCACATCGTCGAAGCCATGCAGATTTTCCAGATGGAAGTCCCCCTGGCGGCACAGCCAGCCGGCGCGGATCTCGCCGCGCTCCAGATCGAACTGCACCTCGCGGTGCATCCGTCGGGGAGGAGCCGCCAGGAAAATCACCGCCATGGCGCCGAAGAACAGGCTCAGCCCCAGTTTCAGCACCAGTACCTTGGGCGAATATATCGCCCCGGGCAGAAACCAAAGCCCCAGCGCCATCGCCGCCATGAACAGGCCGATCGCCTTGAAATAGCGCTGCAACCCCATGGGCGGGACATCGAATTCGCTGCGCAGGACATAGCCCCACAGGGTCGGGTTCACCTGGAATCCCTGCCCGTCCTCCTGACTGTGGAATTTCCCGGATCGGTCGCGCGTTCTGTGCTGTGCCATGCCTGCCTCCTGCCCCATGTTCCACGGGTCTGGACCAGACTTGCGGCGAAAGATGGCGAGAATGGGGCGGATTGCGCATTTTATTGCGGCTTGTTGCGGCTTGCTGAGGCGGGCGCGTGGCGGATGCGCGCGACATGGAAGTCCGGGACAGCCCGGGACTGAACCCGCTCCCTGCCGCCCTGCCTCCCGCCCTTTCCCACCCTGCCGGCGCTGCGCTCTTGCATGTGCGCCCAGCCCGTGTATAAGCGGCCTGGCCTGCACGGAACTGCAATGCGTCGCCCCTCGTGGCCGGGTCGTGCAGGGTCAGACCCCCGGCCTTTGAAGCGCGCCGAAAAGACAGGAGACAGCATGCCGCTTTACGAGCATGTCATGATTGCGCGTCAGGATCTCTCCAACGCGCAGGCCGAGAGCCTCATCGAACATTTCGCCACCATCCTCGCCGATAATGGCGGCAAGCTCGTGGACAGCGAGTATTGGGGGCTGAAGACCATGGCCTACAAGATCAACAAGAACCGCAAGGGGCATTATGCCTTCATGCGTACCGATGCGCCGGCGCCGGCAGTGCAGGAAATGGAGCGCCTGATGCGGCTCCATGACGATGTGATGCGGGTGCTCACCGTCAAGGTCAAGGCGCACGAGGAAGGCCCCTCGGTGATGATGCAGAAACGCGAAGAGCGCGGCGACCGCCGCCCGCGCCGCTGATTGAAAGGGAGCCAAGCCATGGCCAGCAAACCATTTTTCCGCCGCCGCAAGGTCTGCCCCTTCTCCGGCGACAACGCGCCGAAGATCGACTACAAGGACACCCGCCTGCTTCAGCGCTACATCTCCGAGCGCGGCAAGATCGTGCCCTCGCGCATCACCGCCGTTTCCGCCAAGAAGCAACGCGAGCTCGCCCGCGCCATCAAGCGCGCCCGCTTCCTCGCGCTCCTTCCCTATGTCGTGAAGTAAGGGGGTCGTCATGCAAGTCATCCTTCTGGAACGCGTGGCCAAGCTCGGCCAGATGGGCGATGTCGTTGACGTCAAGCCCGGCTTCGCCCGCAACTACCTGCTGCCTCAGGGCAAGGCACTGATGGCCTCGCCCGACAA
>JALTZY010000351.1 GCA_027045905.1 Paracoccaceae bacterium | reverse complement strand
CTCTGGGCCTGGCTCTGGTTCCTGCTCGGGGTGGCGCTGGTGGTGGGCTATGCGGTCAGGACGCTCTCCGGCCCGCCGCCCGAGCCCGAGCCGGCAGCCGCGAGCCTGCCCGCCCCCTCCGAGGGAGGCGGGGGCGCGGCGCGCTCCAATGCAGGGGCGGATGCGGCCATGGCGGTGCTGGAGCATCCGCGGCTCGAAATCACCATCGAGGGCGAGGCCAATGGCAGGGTGGTGATCGAGCTTTTCCCCGAGCTTGCCCCGAAACATGTGGAGCGCCTGCTGCGGCTTGCGCGCGAAGGCGCCTATGACGGGGTGGTGTTTCACCGGGTGATCGACGGCTTCATGGCCCAGACCGGGGATGTGCGGTTCGGCCGGCTGGGCGGCGACATGAGCCTTGCGGGCACCGGCGGCTCGGAGCTTCCGGACCTGCCAGCGGAGTTTTCCGACTATTCCTACGCTACCGGGGTGGTGGGCATGGCCCGCAGCGCCGATCCCGACAGCGCCAACAGCCAGTTCTTCATCACCTTCGCCCCGGCGCCTTTCCTGGACGGCCGATATACGGTGGTGGGCAAGGTGGTCGAAGGATTCGACGTGGTGGATGCGATCAAGCGCGGCACCGGGCGAAACGGCGCCGTGATCGGCAGGCCCGACGTCATGCGCCGGGTGCGGGCGCTGAGCGAATAGGGCCTGCGGATCCGTCCGGGCAGCCGGTCTGCCGGCGCGCTGCCGGGCCCGCCGGGGTGCCGGCAGGCAGCCGGTCGGCGAAAATATTTCTATACAAACGATCCGGCGGCAATGTATCCTTCTTTCATGGCTGACATGTGTCAGCGCGTTTCAACGGGAGGAAATCGTGAAAATGTCCGTAGAAAAAACCTCTTTTGTCTGCATGGTCGCGCTGACCGCCGCGCTGGCCGCCGGGGCCGCCGCCGCGGGAGAACTCAACGTCGTCTGCTCCAACGAGCAGGACTGGTGCGACCTGATGGCCTCCAATTTCGAAGACGCCACCGGCCACACCGTCAACATGGTGCGCAAGTCCACCGGCGAGACGCTCGCGCAGGTGCGTGCCGAGGCGGGCAATCCGAAGATCGACGTCTGGTGGGGCGGCACGGGGGATCCGCATCTGATCGCGGCGGCCGAGGGGCTGACGCAGGCCTCGGGCGCCGACACTTCCGAACTCTACCCCTGGGCGCAGAATCTGGCGAAGATCTCCGACGGCAAGACCATCGGAATCCATCTCGGCGTGCTCGGCGTCGCCTATAACCGCGAGATCCTCGAACAGAAGGGGATCGAGCCCCCCGCCTGCTGGAAAGACCTTGCCGATCCGCGCTTCAGGGGCGAAATCCAGGTGGCCAATCCGAATTCGTCGGGCACCGCCTATACCCAGCTTGCCACCCTGGTGCAGGTATTCGGCGAGGACGAGGCCTTTGCCCTGCTCAAGCAGATCGGGGAGAACGTGAACTCCTATACCAAGTCCGGCTCGGCCCCCTCCAAGGCGGCGGCGCGCGGCGAAACCGGGGTGTCGATCGGCTTTGAGCATGACATGGTGAAGCTGCGCATCGCCGGCTTCCCGCTGGAGATCGTCTCGCCCTGCGAGGGCACCGGCTACGAGGTCGGCGGGGTGTCGATCATCAAGGGCGCGAAGAACCTCGAGGAGGCGAAGCAATGGGTCGAATTCGTGCTCAGCGCCGAGGCCCAGTCGGCAGGCCCCGAGGTCGGGGTCTATAATGTGCCCTCGAACCGGAATGCGCGCATCCCCGACGCGGCGCCGGATGTAAGCACGATCAAGCTGATCGACTACGACTTCGCCACCTATGGCTCCACCGAGACCCGCGCCCGGCTGCTCGAGCGCTGGGATGCGGAGATCAAGCCCTGATCGGGCGCTGATGCGCCGCTGATCCGTAACGCCCTGGAGCGCGAGAGGCGCTTGCGCTTCGGGGCAGGTCGCGTGTGACGGATGCGGGGGATTTCCCGGGGGGCGGTATGGTACGCACCACTGCGCTGTGGCTTCTGGCGGGGCTGGCCGGCTATTTCCTGATGCCCTGGTACATGACCGAGGCCGGCTTCTGGCGCCTTGCCTGGCTCTCGGGCATCGGCGCGGATGCGGATACGGGGGCGGGCTTCTGGCTGGCCTTCGCGCACGGGCGGCTCTATCTGGGCGCGCCGCTGCCGGTCCTTGCCGGGGTGGCGGCGGCGCTGCTGCTGGTGGCCGATCCGCTGCGCAGGGCCCGCGCCATCGCCGCTCTGAGCGCGGCGGGGCTGGTGCTGGTCATGCTGCAGGGTTTCGCCGTGGGCATGAACGGGCCGCGCTTTCTGTCCGGGCTGTTCGACGCGCTGGGCGGCGCGGAGGGGCAGGGGGGCTTTGGCGCCGGGGCGACTCTCACGCTGTTTTCGCTGCTGTTCATGCTGACCACGGCCCTTTCGGCCGCCGGGCGAAGCACGGGCGATGCCTTTGTCACCGGGCTGATCGGGCTGATCGTCGCGCTGGTGGCGCTGTTCGTGTTCTTTCCGGTCTCGATAGTGCTGGTCAATGCCTTCCGCACCGGGCAGGGGGGCTTTTCGCTCGGCCATTTCCTGAGCGAATTCTTCTCCGCCGATCTCTGGGGGCTTTCGTGCCTGACGCTGGCCGACCAGTGCGGCCCGGCGATCAATTCGGTGCTGCTGGCGACCATGACCGGGGCCACGACCACGCTGCTGGGGCTGGCATTCGCGCTGATCTTCACCCGCACGAATTTCCGCGCCAAGAAGCTTCTGCGCCTGCTCACGGTGATTCCGATCATCACCCCGCCCTTCGTCATAGGGCTGGCGCTGATCCTGCTGTTCGGGCGTACCGGCACGGTGACGGCGATCGTCGCGGATCTGTTCGACCTGCCCAGGACACGCTGGATCTACGGTTTCGGCGGGGTCTATCTGGCGCAGGTGCTGTCCTTTACCCCGATTGCCTTTCTCGTGCTGATCGGCGTGGTCGAAGGCGTCAGCCCCTCGATGGAGGAGGCCAGCCAGACGCTGAATGCCGATGCCTGGCAGACCTTCCGGCATGTTTCCCTGCCGCTGATGCGCCCGGGACTGGCCAATGCCTTCCTGCTCGGCTTCATCGAGAGCCTCGCCGATTTCGGCAATCCGCTGGTGCTGGGAGGCGGCAATTACAACGTGCTCTCCACCGAGATATATTTCTCCATCGTCGGCACCATTGCCGACCCGTCGCGCACGGCGGTGCTGTCGATCGCCCTGCTCAGCCTGACGCTCGGCGCCTTCCTGATCCAGCGCAGGTGGGTGGGCCGGAAATCCTACGCCACCGTCACCGGCAAGGCCGACAGCGGGTGCCACGCGGCGCTGCCGCGCGGAGTGAAGATCGCCGCCTATGCCACCGCGCTGCCCTGGGCCGCCTTTACCGCGGTGGTCTATTCGATGATCGCCTTCGGCTCGGTGGTCAAGCTCTGGGGCTATGACAACAGCTTCACGCTGGCCCATTACATCCGCGCCTTCGGCATCAGGATCACCGAGCATGGCTGGCGCTTCAAGGGCGTGGCCTGGGACAGCTACTTCACCACCCTGCAGATCGCCTCCATCGCCGCGCCGCTCACCGCGCTTGTCGGCCTGGCGACCGCCTATCTGCTGGTGCGCCAGCGCTTCTGGGGCAAGGAGGCGTTCGAGTTCTCGACCATGCTGAGCTTTGCCATCCCCGGCACGGTGATCGGGGTGAGCTACATCCTCGCCTTCAATTTCCCGCCGATCGAGCTGACCGGCACCGGCATCATCCTGATCATCGTCTTCATCTTCCGCAACATGCCCGTGGGCGTACGCGGGGGCATCGCGGCGATGAGCCAGCTCGACAAGAGCCTGGACGAAGCCTCGATCACGCTCGGCGCCAGCAGCTTCACTACCGTGCGCCGGGTGATCCGCCCGCTGATGGGGCCGGCGATCCTGGCCGCGCTCACCTACAGCTTCGTGCGCGCCATCACTTCGGTCAGCGCGGTGATCTTCCTAGTCTCGGCCAAGCACAACATGGCCACCTCCTTCATCGTCGGGCGGGTGGAAAACGGCGAATTCGGCATCGCCATCGCCTATAGCGCGGTGCTGATCTTTACCATGCTCGCGGCGATCATCCTGCTGCAGCTGCTGGTGGGCAAGCGCACCCTGCGCCGCACCGACCGGGTGGCGGGCGCGCCGTGAACGGGAACCGGGAGAAACAGCGATGAACGAAAGCACGAGAGGCTCCGTCGTCTTTCGCGAGGTGGTCAAGAAATACGGCCAGGTAACGGCGCTCAAATGCCTGAACCTGTCGATCGAGCCGGGGCGGCTGGTGACGCTGCTGGGGCCTTCGGGCTGCGGCAAGACCACCACCCTGCGCCTGATCGCCGGACTCGAGTCGGCGACATCCGGCGCGATCCTGATCGGCGGCGAGGACGTGACCCATCTGAGCGCCACCTATCGCAGGGTGTCGATGGTGTTTCAGTCCTATGCGCTGTTTCCGCATATGAGCGTGCTCGAGAATGTCGCCTACGGGCTGACGGTGAAGAACATGCCCCGTCGCGAGGCGCACGAAAAGGCCGAGGCGGGGCTGGAACTGGTGGGGCTCAAGGGCTTTGGCGCGCGCCTGCCGTCCGAGCTTTCGGGCGGGCAGCAGCAGCGCGTCGCGGTGGCGCGCGCGATCGTGCTCGAGCCCGAAGTGCTGCTGCTCGACGAGCCGCTGTCCAATCTCGACGCCAAGCTCCGGCGCCATGTGCGCGAGGAGATCCGCCAGATCCAGCAGAATCTCGGCCTGACCGCGGTCTATGTAACCCATGACCAGGAAGAGGCCATGGCGGTCTCGGATCGGATCATCGTGATGAAAAACGCCGAAATCGCCCAGGAGGGCAGCCCGCGCGACCTCTATGAGCGGCCCGGTTCGGCCTTCATCGCCGACTTTATCGGCGATGCCAACCTGGTCGATTGCGAGGTGCTGGCGGCGGGCGAGGGCGAAAGCGAGATCGTCCTTGCCGGGGCGCGGCTGACGCTTCCCACCGGCGCGCCGGGCACGGGCGCGGCCAAGCTGGTGCTGCGCCCGCACCAGATACGTCTTTCGCGCGAGAAGATCGCGGGCGGCTTCGAGGGCGTGGTCAGTTACGGCGCCTATCTGGGCAATCAGATCCAGTACACGGTCGAGGGGGAGCTGGGCGAGCTGTTCGTGATCGCCGGCGAGACCCGCAGCCCCATCGCCACGGGGCAGAATGTCTGGATCGGTTTTGCCAGGGAGGAGGCGCGGCTGGTTGCTCCTTGAACCCGGCTCGGCTGTATTCTATCCGGGCGGGAATCGCGGGTGATTCGGATTTTTCGGAAAATTTTCTTTTACGCTTCATGGCCGATCCGGGAGGATCGGCGGGATTGATCGCGAAATGCGAACAGCCACGAGGCTGGCGGCGAAAGATTGGCTTTCGGCAAACCGATCGCGCCCGGACGGACTCCGGTGAGGGCATTGTCGCCGGTCGGGAAACAATTCCGGGAGGATTTCCGTGAGCAGCCGGGGCCGTGCCGCTGCCACGAAATCGGAAATGTTTACGGAAGTTTTATGAAATTGGAAAAAACTGCCGGAGATACGGGAGGCGGAAGGGAAAGGCCGGTGAATGGGGGGCAGATTTTCAGGTCTTTTCGCGAAACAATCCACCCTGCCCGAAAGTACAGGTGGCGCCGGGCTAAACCGCTCCGCCGACCCGGAACATGGGGTTTTGGTGGGAGTCGGGTCTTTTTCCCCTTGGGAACAGAGCTCGAAATAGGTAAAAACATGGGGCCCGACTGGGGGGCAATGTCTGTTTGGTCACGGGGGCGGCCACATGGGATACCATGCCGTGCATGGGAGAGCTGTGTGACCGCGGGGTTGCTGCTGGGTCACATCAGGAGCGAAATTGCCGCGCGAGGGCGTGGGGTGTCTGCTCGGGGCCAGGGGCCTGCTCTTCGCGATGCAAGCGGGTGCTCACATGTGGCTGCCCGGCCAGGACGGATGCACATGCGGGGCGTAGTTACGAGGAACGGCGAGGAACGGGGATGATGATGATGCCAATGACTGCCGGAGCGACAGGGAGCAGGGCGCTGGCGCCGATGGGGACGGCGCTGTGGAGCCGGTCCCGTATCCGGCCCGGCCTGTGCGGCAGATTCCCGCTCCCGGTCCGCAGGATGGTTTCTTCCAATGTCGCCCCCTTGGGCAAACGCGCGAATGAAGGATGTGAGAAATGAGCTTTACCAACCTCTATGACGCCATCGTCCTGTCCAGCCGGTTGCCAGGCTCCGGCACGGTCAGCCTGTCAGTGGCCGCCGGGGATCTCACCGGCATCTCCGAGCCGATCCGGCATGTTCCCAGCATGGGCGGCGAGATCAATACGGGCGACCTGGTTTATGTGGGCGACGTCCCTTACACGATCGGCGCGATCTACCAGACCGAAGGCGAATATGTGACCAGCGCCGGCACGGTGAGCGGAGTCACCGGCATGGGGCTGCACCTGACCGGACCTTCCGGCGAGACCCTGGACCTGCTCCTGCCCACGGACGGCCAGGGCGATCTGCCCGACATCACGGCGATCAATTCGCTGAACTCCACGAGCTATGCCGGCGCCTATCCGGTGACCTCCTTCGATGACGACCAGACCGTGACCCTGGGCACGCCCGCCGGCCCGGATTATATCGTCGAGGGCACGGCCGGCGACGACCTGATCGACACCGCCTATACGGGCGATCCCGAAGGCGACATGGTCGATGCCGGGGACAACGCGGCCGGCAACGACGACGACGTGATCGAGGCCTATGGCGGCGATGACACGGTCTATGCCGGCCTTGGTGACGATACCGTCTCCGGCGGCACCGGCAATGACACCATCTACGGCGAGGCCGGCGACGATGTGCTGAGCGGCGATGCCGGGGATGACGTCATCCATGGCGACGACGGCAGCGACACCGCCCATGGCGGCGACGGCAACGACACGATCGACACTTCCGGCTCGGCGCCTGCCTCCGACTATGGCTGGCCCGGCGTCATCCCGCCGGATGCGGACCCGTTCGATGACCGCGACACCGTCTACGGTGGCGCCGGCGACGACACGATCACCACCGGCGACGACCAGGACCATATCGAAGGCGGTACCGGCAACGACACGATCGACGGCGGCCTGGACGACGACACCATCCTGGGCGGCGACGGCGATGACACCATCATCGGCGGCCACGGCTCCGACACGATCGACGGCGGTGCCGGCGACGACGTGATCTGGGGCGGGCTCGGCGCGGGCACCGATGCCTTCAACATACCCGATGTGGACGTGCCCGGCGATATCTTCCCCGGCCCGGACCCGGTCACCGATAACGGTATCGACGTGATCCATGGCGGTGCCGGCAATGACACCATCTACGGCCAGGACGATGCCGACGAACTCTACGGCGACGAGGGCGACGACACCATCGACGGCGGCATCGACAACGACCTGATCGACGGCGGCGCCGGCAACGACACCCTGCTGGGGGGCGCCGACGAGGATACTTTCGTCAACCTCAATGCCGGCGACACGGTGGATGGCGGCAGCGAGGGGGTGGATTACGACACCCTCGACCTCACCGGCTCCGCGCCCGCCGGCGGCTCGCTGCATGTGACCGTGACCGGGCCGGACAGCAACGGCAATGGCGTGGACGGCTATGTCACCTATTACGACGCTACCGGGGCGGTTACCGGCACGCTGAACTTCACCGAGATCGAGGAGATCATTCCCTGCTTCACCCCGGGCACCATGATCGCCACGCCCAAAGGCGAGCGCCCGGTGGAGAGCCTGCGCGAGGGAGACAGGATCATCACCCGCGACAACGGCATCCAGGAGATCCGCTGGATCGGCGAGAAGAAGATGACCTGGCAGGACTTCGCCCGGGCCGAGCACCTGAAGCCGATCCTGATCCGCGCGGGCGCGCTGGGAGGCGGCCTGCCGGAGCGCGATATCCTCGTGAGCCCGAACCATCGGGTGCTGGTGGCCAACGACCGCACGGCGCTTTACTTCGAAGAGCGCGAAGTGCTGGTCGCCGCCAAGCATCTGGTGGACAACAAGGGCATCGTCAAGGTGGATGCGATGGGCACCTCCTATATCCACTTCATGTTCGACCATCACGAGGTGGTGCTCTCCAACGGCGCCTGGACCGAGAGCTTCCAGCCCGGCGATTACTCGCTCAAGGGGCTGGGCAATGCCCAGCGGGCGGAGATCTTCGAACTGTTTCCGGAACTGGAGCAGCGCGAAGGCATCGCCGGCTATACCGCCGCGCGCCGCACCCTGAAGAAGCACGAGGCGAAGATCCTGCTGAAATAGGGCGCCGGGAGCAGACCGGAGAAAGAATGCAGCTGGCCCCGGCTACCGGGGCCGCCTTCAGCGGGAGAGGCATCCCGCTGGCAGGGCCGGCGTATCTCGGATGCGTCGGTCCTTGCCATGCGGGCGGGAGATCATCGTAAAGGCCGGGCGGGGCTATTCAGCCTGCCGCTGCCGCCAGGCCTGCCAGTCTTCGGGCGTGTCGAGATCGGTCAGGGCGTGATTGCGGGGGAGCGGGACCAGTCGCAGATCGGCCCCCTTGAGCAGCGCCCGCGCGCCGCTGTCGTCGCTGAGCGCGCGCAGGCCGGCAAACATGGCGCGGGGGAAGAGCACCGGGTGGCCGGGCTTCCCCTCGGCGCTGGTGCCTCTGAAAATGTGTTTTCCATCAAAGGCTTGAAGAATTTTCTTCAGGTCGACAAGGCCGATGTCGGGCATGTCCGCGGGCAGGATCAGCGCGCCTTGGGCCGCTGCGGGCAGGGCGCGGGCAAGGGCGGCGATGGTGTCGCCCATCCCGCCGCGCTCCACCGTCACCACCTGCGCCCCGGCGGCCGCGGCCCAGCGCTTGGGTGCCTTGGCGCGTGGCGGCAGGGCCACCAGCACCGGCTCGCCCGTGGCGCGCGCCGTGGCCAGGCGCTCGGCCAGGAGCGGTCGCCCGCCCGCCACCGGCTCCAGCAGCTTGTCGCCCCCCCGCATCCGGTGCGATGCGCCCGCGGCCGGAATCAGGATCGGGACCGGCCCGCGACGGGGTGGCGGGGCAGGAGGC
>JALTZY010000350.1 GCA_027045905.1 Paracoccaceae bacterium | reverse complement strand
GCCGTGGTCTCGCCTGCGCGCGCGCGCCGGCGAGACCACGGCGCTGGTGGGGCCTTCGGGGGCGGGCAAGAGCACGGTCTTTCACCTGCTCACCCGCCTGGCGGATGCCCAGGGCGGCAGGATCGAGATTGGCGGCGTACCGGTCACGGCGATGGAGCTTGGCGCGCTGCGCGGGCTGTTTTCGGTGGTCAGCCAGGAGGCGCTGCTGTTTGATGAAAGCCTGCGCGACAATGTGCTGATGGGCGCCGAAGTCCAGCCCGAACGGCTCTCCCATGCACTGGAGGCGGCGCATGTGAGCGATTTCCTCGCCCGCGACAGCGCCGGGCTCGACGCACCCGCCGGCCCGCGCGGCTCGAACCTCTCGGGTGGCCAGCGCCAGCGCGTGGCGATTGCCCGGGCGATCCTGCGCGACGCGCCGATCCTGCTGCTGGACGAAGCCACCTCGGCGCTGGACGCGCAATCCGAAAAGCTGGTGCAGGCGGCGCTCGACCGCCTGAGCCAGGGCCGCACCACCCTGGTCATCGCCCACCGGCTGGCCACGATCCGAAGCGCCCACAGGATCGTGGTGATGGACCGGGGCCGCGCGGTCGATCAGGGCACCCATGACGAGCTTCTCGCCCGCGGCGGGCTCTATGCGGACCTCTACCGGTTGCAGTTTCAGG
Organism: Paracoccaceae bacterium; assembly: GCA_027045905.1. Taxonomy (GTDB): domain Bacteria; phylum Pseudomonadota; class Alphaproteobacteria; order Rhodobacterales; family Rhodobacteraceae; genus JAAEUB01. The sequence goes on along the minus strand of JALTZY010000350.1, from coordinate 8,409 downwards.
AAGCGTCCGGATAGACGCAAGGGCGCGACGGGGGCGATTTTTCGAGAGAAAAATCGGTGCCTCCGGCGGGAGTATTTGCAGAAAGGTGAAAGGGCTTACTTGCGCTGGTAGTGGCGCACGAGTTTCGCCGGATCGGTGCCGGCGAGATAGCGGGCCAGCGTGAGCCAGTTTCGCGCCCCGCGCCGCATCCAGCCCTGGGCGAGGTAGCGGCTGGCATCGGTACTGACGGGGTGATCGAGCAGGCACAGGCGCCGGCCAAGGGCGCGGGCCATGGCCACGTCCTCCATCAGCGGGATATCGGCAAAGCCGCCGATGCGCGCATAAAGCACGCGGGGGATCAGCAGGCCCTGGTCGCCATAGGGCAAATGAAAGAGGCGCGAGCGCATATTCGCCCAGCCGGCGGTCAGGCGCGCCCCCGCTCCCCGGGCGCGAAAGCTCAGGCGGAAGGCCGCGGCCCTGTCCGGGGCGCGCCGCATATGCGCGGCCACCGCAGCGGCCCAGCCCGGAGCGGGCCAGCTGTCGGCATGGAGAAACAGCAGCCAGTCGCCCTCTGCCGCCTGCGCGCCCCGGCGAAGCTGCCCGCCGCGCCCCGGCGCGCCGGTGATGAGCCTGGCCCCGACAGCGCGGGCGACCTCGGCGGTCGCATCGCGCGAGCCGCCATCGCTGACGATCACCTCACGGATCAGCCCGGCCGCGAGCCCCTCCATCAGCGCGGCGAATGCGCCGGGCAGCACGGGGGCTGCATCGAGCGTGGGAAGGATGATCGAGAGGGGGGCGCGCATTGATCCTTTTGTGCCGTGGCTTTGCACCTATATTAGAGAGGCGCAGGACAGGGAGGAAGGCATGACGCGCAGGATATTGCAGGTCAGCGGCGAGGACAGGGTGAAATTCCTGCAAGGCCTGGTGACCAATGACGTGAAACGCCTGAACGTGGCCGGCATTCTCTATGCGGCCATGCTCACGCCGCAGGGCAAGTATCTGGCGGATTTCTTCCTGGTGGAGCGGCCCGGGGCGATCCTGATCGACGTGGCCGAGGGGCTCGCGGACGCGCTCTCGCAGCGGCTCGCCATGTACAGGCTGCGCGCGGATATCGAGATCGGCGAGAGCGGCCTGCAGGTGATGCGCGGCACCGGACCGGCGCCGGAGGGCGCGCTGGGCGATCCGCGCCTGGCGGTGCTGGGCTGGCGGCTTTATGGCGCGCGGGGGGGCGATGACGGCAGCGACTGGGACGCCCTGCGCGTGGCTCATGTGGTGCCTGAAAGCGGCATCGAGCTTAGGCCGGACAGCTACATCCTCGAGATGGGGTTCGAGCGGCTCAATGGGGTCGATTTCCGCAAGGGCTGCTATGTGGGCCAGGAAGTGACCGCGCGCATGAAGCACAAGACCGAGCTCAGGAAGGGGCTGGTGCAGGTGGAGATCGAGGGGACGGCCCCCGTGGGCACGCCGGTCATCACCGAAGACGGGCGCGCGGCGGGCACGCTTTACACACAGGCCGGGGGCAGGGCGCTCGCCTATCTGCGCTTCGAGCGGGCGAAGGACACGCTGCGGGCGGGCGAGGCGCGGCTGACATGGACGGGCTGAGCGCGGCGCTAAGTGAAATCGGCGCCGAGGCCGCGCGCATCACCCCCCTGCACGGAGGCGACCTCTCGCAGGTGGTGCGCGCGGATCTCGCCGGCGGGGGCGCGCTGGTGGCCAAGGCCGGGGCGCTGATAGCCCGCGAGGCGCGGATGCTGGCGACGCTGGGCAGGGCCGGCGCGCCGGTGCCGGCAGTGCTGGCGGTCAGCGGGCAGGTGATGCTGCTCGAGGCGCTGGAAGAAGTGCCCGCGAGCCCGGCCGGCTGGGCCGATCTCGGCACCGCGCTTGCGCGCCTGCATCAGACCCATGGAGCAGGCTATGGCTGGGACGAGGGCTATGCCTTTGGCAGCGTGGCGATCGACAACCGCCCGGCCGCGGACTGGCCCGACTTCTGGGTGCGCCGCCGCCTGCTCGCCGCCCCCGAATCCCTGCCCGCGGACCTGCGCGCGCGTCTTGAGGCGCTTATCGCCCGCCTGAACGACATCCTCCCCGCGCGCCCCGCCCCTGCCCTGCTGCACGGCGATTTGTGGCAAGGCAATGTGCTGTTCGGCCCCGGCGGCCGGGCGGCGCTGATCGACCCGGCCTGCTATTACGGCCACGGCGAGGTGGATCTGGCGATGCTGAGCCTGTTCGGCAGCCCGCCGGAGGCCTTCTGGCAGGCCTATGGTGCGCTTGAGCCCGGCTGGCAGGAGCGCCGCGCCGCCTATCAGCTCTGGCCGGCACTGGTGCATCTGCGGCTTTTCGGCATGAGCTACCGGCCCATGGTGGAGGGGCTGCTGGCACGGCTCGGGGAGTAGTTGTTCTGCCGCTCCGGCGCGAGCGGGGCGATTTTTCGCAGAAAAATCGTGCCTCCGGCGGGAGTATTGATGGAAAGATGAAAGGAACATCCACCGCTTGACTCCCTTCGCGGGACGGCCTAAACGCCCCCTGGTACCCGGAAGGCCCTGCCCTCCGGTCCTGGCATGTAGCCGGGATCGCCCCCCGTCAGCGAGGATTCGCCCACGGGGGCGCTTGGTGTTATCCGGCGGATGCCTCCGTATGGGGCGGGCGCGCCCGGAAAGGAGAGAGAGATGTTCGAGAGTCTTTCGGATCGCCTGTCGGGTGTTCTTGAGCGTCTGACCCGGCAGGGTGCGCTTTCCGAGGAGGATGTGAAAACCGCCCTGCGCGAGGTGCGGGTGGCACTGCTGGAGGCCGATGTCTCACTGCCGGTAGTGCGCGATTTCGTGCGTCAGGTGCAGGAAAAGGCCACCGGCCAGGCGGTGACCAAATCGGTCACGCCGGGCCAGCAGGTGGTCAAGATCGTCCATGACGCACTGGTGGAGATGCTCGCCGGCGAGGGCGAGCCCGACACGCTCAAGATCGACAACCCGCCCGCGCCGATCCTCATGGTCGGGCTGCAGGGCGGCGGCAAGACCACCACCACCGCCAAGCTCGCCCGCCGCCTCAAGGAGCGCGACGGCAAGCGGGTGCTGATGGCCAGCCTCGACATCTACCGCCCCGCCGCCATGGAGCAGCTTGCGGTGCTGGGTCGCCAGATCGGGGTCGATACCCTGCCGATCGTGCCGGGGCAAAAGCCCGTGGACATCGCCCGGCGCGCAAAACAGCAGGCCACCATGGGCGGCTATGACGTCTATATCCTCGACACCGCCGGGCGGCTGCATATCGACCAGGTGCTGATGGACGAGGTCGAGCAGGTCTCGCAGGTGACCGAGCCCCGCGAGACCCTGCTGGTGGTCGATGGCCTCACCGGCCAGGTCGCCGTGGAGGTGGCCGAGGAGTTCGACGCCAAGGTGGGGATCACCGGCGTGGTGCTCACCCGGATGGATGGCGACGGGCGCGGCGGCGCGGCGCTTTCCATGCGCGCGGTCACCGGCAAGCCGATCAAGTTCGTCGGCATGGGCGAGAAGCTCGACCAGCTCGAGACCTTCGAGCCCGAGCGCATCGCCGGGCGCATCCTCGGCATGGGCGATATCGTCAGCCTTGTCGAAAAGGCCCAGGAGACCATCGAGGCCGAGCAGGCCGAGCGCATGGCCCGGCGGATGATGAAGGGCCACTTCAACATGAACGACCTCAGGATGCAGCTCGAGCAGATGCAGAAGATGGGCGGCATGGAGGGGATCCTGTCGATGATGCCCGGCATGGGCAAGATGGGCAAGCAGATGGCCGCCGCCGGGATCGACGACAGGATGATCAAGCGCCAGATCGCCCTGATCCAGTCGATGACCAGGAAGGAGCGCCTGCACCCGCAGATCCTCCAGGCCAGCCGCAAGAAACGCATTGCCCGCGGTGCCGGGCAGGAAGTCTCGGACCTCAACAAGCTTCTGAAAATGCAGCGGCAGATGGCCGACATGATGAAGAAGATGGGCAAGATGGGCAAGGGAAAGATGCTCGGACAGGCGCTCGGCGGCATGTTCGGCAAGGGCGGCGGCATGCCTGACATGAACGACCCCGCCGCGCTGGAAGCCGCCGCCAGGCAGCTGGGCGGCAAGCTGCCGGGCGGGCTCGGCGGCATGGGCGGAATGGGGGGCGGCGGCATGCCGCTGCCGGGCAATCTCTCGGGCTTCGGGAAGAAGAAGAAATGATCCTTTCATCTTTCCATAAATACTCACATGCGCCCGCCCGGCCCTTCCGGGAGGTTTGCGCATGAGCGCCATGACTTTCACTATTCCAACATTGGAGACGGAAAGACTGCGGCTGAAAGCCTTCTCGCTTGAAGATTTCGAACCTGAAGCCGAATTCTTCGCCACCGACCGCGCCGCCTTCGTCGGCGGCAGGATGTCCCGCGAACAGGTCTGGCGCTGGATGGCCTCGGTGATCGGCCACTGGGCCTTTCGCGGCTATGGCTTCTTCAGCGTAGAGGAAAAGTCGAGCGGCCGCCATGTGGGCCATGTGGGGCCGTGGTTTCCCGAAGGCTGGCCCGAGCCCGAGATCGGCTGGACCCTGATGAATGGCTTTGAGGGCAAGGGATACGCCTTCGAGGCCGCACAGGCAGCGCGCCGCTGGGCCTATGAGGCGTGCGGCTGGCAAACCGCGATCAGCCTGATCGTGCCCGGCAATACCCGCTCTATCGCCCTCGCCGAAAGGCTCGGCGCCTGGCACGAGCGCGATTTCGAGCACGCCCAGTTCGGCCTCTGCTGCCACATCTACCGTCACCCCGGACCGGAGGAGCTTTCATGAGCGACGATGCCACCCGCGCCGCCGAGATCCTCGCCAATCACCGCGACAGTATCGACCGGCTCGACGCGATCCTCGTCTATACGCTCGCCGAGCGCTTCAAGCACACCCAGGAGGTGGGCCGGCTCAAGGCCCGCCACGCCCTGCCCCCCTCTGACCCGGCCCGCGAGGCCGCGCAGATCGCCCGGCTGAGGGATCTCGCCCGGCGCGCCGATCTCGACCCGGAATTCGCCGAGAAGTTCCTGAACTTCATCATCCAGGAAGTGATCCAGCATCACAGGAAACACCAACGCTGACACCATTTGGGGATCTCCCCCCGCGCCATTCACGAAGGAGAAACAAAATGGCCATGAAAATTCGTCTCGCCCGCGGCGGCTCCAAGAAGCGCCCCTTCTACCGCATCGTCGCCGCCGACAGCCGGATGCCCCGCGACGGGCGCTTCATCGAGAAGCTCGGCACCTACAACCCGCTCCTGCCCAAGGACAGCGATGAGCGGGTGAAGATGGATATCGACCGCATCAAGGCCTGGCTCGACAAGGGCGCCAAGCCCACCGACCGCGTCTCGCGCTTCCTCGAAGCCGCCGGCGTGCTCGAGAAGAAGACCCGCGCCAACCCCAAGAAAGGCGAGCCCGGCGCCAAGGCGAAAGAGCGCGCCGAGGAAAAGGCCGCCAGGGCCGCGGAAGCGGCCGAAGCCGCCACCGCCCCGGCTGACGAAGCCGCCGAGGCCTGAGCCCGGCCATGGGCGAGGCGGGCTTTTCCGGCGCGTTTCACGCCGATCTCGAGCGGCTGATGCGGCTGAGACGCGACGTGCGCCGCTTCCGGCCGGACCCGGTGGACCCGGCGCTGCTCGAAGCCTGCCTCGCCACCTTCCCGCTCGCCCCCTCGGTGGGGCTGAGCCAGCCGTGGCGGCTGGTGCGGGTCGAGAGCGCCGCCGCCCGAGCGGCGGCCGAGGCCAATTTCGCGGCCTGCAATGCCGCCGCCCTTTCCGGATATTCTGGCGAAAAAGCAAAGGCTTACGCTAAATTGAAGCTCTCGGGCATGAATGATGCCCCGGTGCAGCTGGCGGTCTTTTGCGACGAGGCCACGGAAAAGGGCGCCGGGCTCGGCGCGGCCACCATGCCCGAGACGCGGCGCTATTCGGTAGTGGCCGCGATCTTCCAGTTCTGGCTGATGGCCCGCGCCCACGGGCTGGGGGTGGGCTGGGTGTCGATCCTTGACCCGGCGCGGCTTGCGCGCGATCTTGAAGTGCCGCAAGACTGGCGCCTGGTCGCCTGGCTCTGCATCGGCTGGCCCGAAGAAGAAAGCGACTGGCCAGAGCTCGAAAGGCTGGGCTGGGAAAGCCGCGTTAACGAAATCGAAACCCTGATTCGCTAGGTAGGCAGATGACACGGATGATATGCGTCGGGGCATTCGCAGGTGCCTTCGGGGTGCGGGGCGAAGCGCGGCTCAAGAGCTTCTGCTCGCCGCCCGAGGCGATCGCCGAATATGGCCCACTATCCAGCGAAGGAGGGGAAAACCACTACGAAATCAATCTGATAAAACCGATCAAGCAGGGCTTTGCCGTGCGCGTGAAGGGGATTGGCACCCGCGAAGAGGCCGAGGCGCTTGCGGGCACGCGGCTGTTTGTCGAGCGCGCCGCGCTGCCGACGCTGCCCGATGACGAATTCTACCATGCCGACCTGATCGGCCTTGCGGTATTCGACACCGGCGGGCGCGAACTGGGCCAGGTGGCGGCGGTGGAAAATCACGGTGCGGGCGATTACCTGGAAATCACCGGGCCGGGGCTGAAGAACCCGGCGCTGCTGCCCTTTACCCGCGAAGCGGTGCCGACGGTGGATCTTGCCGCCGGCCGGTTGATCGTGGATGCGCCCGAGGGCGTGTTTCCCCGATGATGCGTGTCATCGTCCATCCCGGATTTCACAAGACCGGCACCACCAGCCTGCAGGATTTCCTGCATGATAACAGGGATATGCTCGCGCCCTACCTGCGCTGTTACGGCAAGGCAGACTTTCCCGATGCCGGGGCCGCAGCCCGCATCTATGCGCAAAGGCCCTTTCCGTGGCGCCTTTACCGCTTCCGCCTTGCCCTGCGCCGCTTTCTGCAGGGCCTGCCCGAGGGCGGCACCATCGTGCTCAGCCGCGAGACCTTTTCCGGCGGCATGCCCGGCCACCGGCGCATCGACGGCGCGCTGATCACCTCCTATCACCAACCGGCCCTGCGCCTGGCCCGGGCGATCATCGCAGAGCTGCGCCGGCGTTTCGGGCAAGATGTTGATATCACGTTCTTTTACACCACCCGCGCGCGCGAGGCCTGGATCGAGAGCGTCTATGGCCACCTGCTGCGCTCGATCCGCCTTACCGATGATTTCGCCGCTTTCCGCGCCCGCTTCCCGGCCCTTGCCAGCCTCGAGGAAGAGGCCCGCCGCATGGCCGTGGCGCTCGCCCCGGTGCCGGTGGTCACCGCCGCGCTCGAGGAATGGGGCAACCACCGCAACGGCCCCGCCGAGGCCCTGCTGGAGCTGGCGGGCGTGCCGGAAGAGGTCCGCGCCCGCCTCGCCCCCGCCCGGCGCGCCAATCGCGGGCAGGGCGCGGATTTGCAGGCGAAATTCCTGGAAATCAACCGTCGCGGCGGCAGCCGCGCGGCCCTGAAAACGGCCAAGGAAAAGCTGCTGCGGGAGGCACAGAATGACTGAGAAACCCCGCTCCCACGGCCTCAAAAAGGTGCAGGTCAGCGCCCGCCCGCGTGATCTGATGGCCGAGCGCGCCCGCCCAGGCGCTTGGGAGGCGCGGGTTATTACCTTGTTTCCACAGGCTTTTCCCGGCGTTCTGGGCGAGAGCCTGACCGGCCGCGCGCTGAAGGAAGGCCTCTGGAGCCTCGCCCCGATCGACCTGCGCCCCTTTGGCGAGGGCAAGCACCGCAATGTGGACGACACCCCCGCCGGCGGCGGCGCCGGCATGGTGCTGCGCGCCGATGTGCTCGCACGCGCGCTTGATGCCGCCGCCGAAGGCATCCCCCCCGGCGCCGACTGGCCGCTGATCTATCTCAGCCCGCGCGGGCGCCGCTTCACCCAGCAGGACGCCCGCCGCCTTGCCCGCGCCGAGGGCGTCACGCTGCTTTGCGGGCGTTTCGAGGGCGTGGACGAGCGGGTGCTCGAGGAATATGCGATCGAGGAGGTCTCGCTCGGCGATTTCATCCTCACCGGCGGCGAAATCGCCGCCCAGGCCCTGATCGATGCCACGGTCCGCCTTCTGCCGAATGTACTGGGAAATCAGGCCTCTACCGAAGAGGAGAGCTTCTCCGACGGCCTGCTCGAACACCCGCAATATACCAGGCCCGCCACCTGGCGGGGCCGCTCCATCCCCGAAATCCTCACCTCCGGCCATCATGGCGAAATCGCCCGGTGGCGACGCCGCATGCGCGAGGAACTCACCCGCAAGCGCCGCCCGGACCTGTGGCGGGCCTATCTGGAGGCCGAAAGGAAGCAGAAGGATTGATCCCTCCATCCCGCACCGGGACGATCGGGACGGGACGGGACGCAGCCCCCTTCGCACTCGCCGAATACTCCCGCCGCAGGCATGAAATCTGCCGCATTACCCTCCCGGCTCAGGATCTGCCCTCGGCCTGCTCGCACCCCCGCGCCCCCGCAGCATCTCCCGCCAG
>JALTZY010000349.1 GCA_027045905.1 Paracoccaceae bacterium | reverse complement strand
GGGGCGGACACCGGCGCGGCCTCTGCCCCTTCAGCCCCGGTCATGGTCGAGGTGACGGTGTTCACATCCGTTTCCGGCGCCCCTTGCGGGCCGATGCGGGTGATCTGGACAAATCCGGCACCGGGCGACCGGCTGACGATCACCGACACATGATGATCCCCTTCAGCGTCGGTTTTTTGGGCAGAGAGATACTGATAATCGCCCAGATCAACATGCATATGCGGCTCTCCGACCACATCAATGCCAAACCGGAAATCGAACCCGCCGCAGGTGTCCTGATCACATTGCAGCAACACCTCGTACCCGGCATCGGTCAGTTGCGCGGCCAGATTCTGGATCAGGCTGTGGGTCGAAGCCCCGCCGCCGTCCAGCCGCCAGGTTTCCCGCGAGACGCCTCCGGCAAGGGCTTTGGTCTGGATGACACCGTCGCGAAAGGGGCCAAGCGGCAGGGCAAAGCCGCCATCGGCCGTTTCCGTCTGATAGGTTCTGACCGCAGGCGACGGCAAGGTCAGCGACTGCGCCATGTCCTGCGTGGCAAGGGCCGCCAAAAGGCCGGCGCTTATGAAGGCAAGGCGTCTCACCGGGCCTCGGCGTGGTAATCCGGGTTGGGCTGCATGCCGATGGCCGATGCAACCCGGTTGGTCATGTTGAAAAAGCCGGCGACGCTGGCAATGTCAAAGATATCGCGGTCGCTGAAGCCGGCATCGCGCAGCGCCTGCCGGTCGCTTTCTTCGGTGGTGGCGCTGGCGCGGGTCAGTTTGACCGCGAAATCCAGCATCGCGCGCTGACGCGGTGTCAGGTCGGCCACCCGGTAATTCATCACCATCGCCTCGCCCAGTTCGGGCTGGCCCGACAAGGCCCGCACCGCAGCGCCATGGGCGACCTGACAATACCAGCAGCGGTTTTCCGACGACACCGCCACCGCGATCATTTCACGCTCAAGCTTGCTCAGGCCCGACGGTGCCAGCATGATATCGTTATACATGGCCGTGAAAGCATTCAGCTTGTCGATGTCAAAGGCATAGGCCTTGAGCACATTCGGCACCAGACCCAGCTTGTCGTTGCAAATATCGAAATATTTCTGCGTCTCCGGGGGCAAGGGGTCGACCATGGGCAGGTCAAGCGCCGTCGGGTTCGGGGATTTTGTCATACCTGTGCCTTATGCCTCATGCCTCGGTCTTCTTGCGATAATGATAATGCCCGATCAACTGCATTCCAAGTGAGGCATAAAGCGGATTTGCCGCGTGGTTGCCTTGAGTCACGATCAGCGCAAAGGTGTCGGCCCCGTTATCCGCCGCCCATTTGGCTGCTGCAATCATCAAATTCCGTCCCGTGCCTTTACGCCGCAGGGCTGGCACAACCTCAAGCGCGTGCAGCATGGCGATGCCTTTGTGAATGGCGACAAAGGCGACCCCGGCCGGGTTGTCTTCTGTGCGGCCCAGAATCGCGGCTTTGGGGGAGCAGGCGCGCTCCATCACCGCCAGCCGCGACGGGCCGATCCCGGCGTCGTCCCAGATCTCGCGCATGATGCTCAGGGGCGGCCAGATGGCGAAACCAGACACCGGCGGCGCGCTGTGGGTCAGCATGTCGGCCATGGAAATGGCATAGATGTTGACCGGGTCTTTCACGGCATAGCCATGCTGGTCGAGCATCTGGTCCAGATGCTCCTGACCTTCGCGCACCTGAAACAAAAGCGGCTGCCTGATGGCGCGCATGGCGGCTTCGGCGGTGGGCAGGTCGGCTTCGATAGTGGGCCAGTTTTCGGTGGCCGCAGACACACGCTGGCCACCGCCCTGACCCTCGCGAATGGTCCAGGCGCCTTGCTGCGTCGTGCGGGCCGGGGGCCAGCGT
>JALTZY010000348.1 GCA_027045905.1 Paracoccaceae bacterium | reverse complement strand
GCACCAGCAGATCCTGAACCGCCTCGGCCCCAGCCCCCTGGGCGAGGATCAGCTGATCCGCGACCTTGACCTGCCCGTGGCCACCGTCGTCGGCGAGCTCGTCAATCTCGAACTCGAAGGCCGTATCGAGCGCCAGCCCGGTGGTGTCCTCGCTCTGCGCCAGAACTGAGCATCAGGGCCGCTCCGGACGGCATGGATCCGGCTGCCTCGCTCGCACCGCCCACCTGCACACTGCGGCCCTGCACCTTCGGCCCCCGGTTTCGGCACCCGGTCCAGTTGTCGCAGGCGGGCAGCTTCGCCACCCCCAGCCTTGCGCTGCATCGCAGCATTGCTATAAAGCGCCAACCGCTCGGCGCTGACTGCGACGGCGGCAAGCAACAGAGGGGCGGGCCATGGCCGAATTCAGGAAAATACTGATCGCCAATCGCGGCGAAATCGCCATCCGCGTCATGCGCGCGGCCAACGAGCTGGGCAAGCGCACGGTGGCGGTCTATGCCGAGGAAGACAAGCTCAGCCTGCACCGCTTCAAGGCCGACGAAGCCTACCGGATCGGCGCCGGGCTGGGCCCCGTCGCCGCCTACCTTTCGATAGGCGAGATCATCCGCGTGGCCCGCGCCGCGGGGGCCGACGCGATCCACCCGGGCTACGGGCTCCTGAGCGAGAACCCGGATTTCGTCGATGCCTGCGAAGCGGCCGGGATCGCCTTCATCGGCCCGCGCGCCGAGACCATGCGCGCGCTGGGCGACAAGGCCTCCGCCCGCCGGGTGGCGATCGAGGCCGGCGTGCCGGTGATCCCGGCCACCGGCGTGCTGGGCGATGACATGGAGAGGATCCGCGCCGAGGCCGAAAAGATCGGCTACCCGCTGATGCTCAAGGCCTCTTGGGGCGGCGGCGGGCGCGGGATGCGCGCGATCCACTCCCCGGACGAGCTCGAGGAAAAGGTGCTGGAGGGCCGCCGCGAGGCCGAGGCCGCCTTTGGCAACGGCGCGGGCTATCTCGAAAAGATGATCACCCGCGCCCGCCATGTGGAGGTGCAGATCCTGGGCGACAACCAGGGCGAAATCTACCACCTCTACGAGCGCGACTGTTCGGTGCAGCGGCGCAACCAGAAGGTGGTCGAGCGCGCCCCCGCCCCCTATCTGAGCGACGCCCGGCGCGAAGAGCTCTGCGCGCTGGGCCGGCGCATCTGCCAGCATGTGAATTACCAGAATGCCGGCACGGTCGAATTCCTGATGGACATGGACAGCGGCGAATTCTACTTCATCGAGGTCAATCCGCGCATCCAGGTCGAGCATACCGTGACCGAGGAAGTCACCGGGATCGACATCGTTCAGGCCCAGATCCGCATCGCCGAGGGCGCGCCGCTGGCCGAGGCCACCGGCATGGCCGGCCAGGACGACATCAAGCTGCACGGCCACGCCCTCCAGTGCCGCATCACCACCGAGGACCCGCAGAACAACTTCATCCCCGATTACGGCCGCATCACCGCCTATCGCGGCGCCACCGGCATGGGGATCCGGCTCGATGGCGGCACCGCCTATAGCGGCGCGGTGATCACCCGCTATTACGACAGCCTGCTCGAAAAGGTCACCGCCTGGGCCCCCACGCCCGAAGCCGCCATCGCCCGCATGGACCGGGCGCTGCGCGAGTTTCGCATCCGCGGGGTCAGCACCAATATCGCCTTTGTCGAGAACCTGCTCGGCCACCCGACCTTCCTGAACAACGAATACACCACCCGCTTCATCGACGAGACACCGGAGCTGTTCGACTTCAAGAAGCGGCGCGACCGGGCGACCAGGCTGCTGACCTATATCGCCGACGTGACCGTGAACGGCCACCCGGAGACCAGGGA
>JALTZY010000347.1 GCA_027045905.1 Paracoccaceae bacterium | reverse complement strand
CGTCATAGGCGCGCGAGGCCGAGGCCGAGGAAGCCGCGCGCGCCTATGACGCGGCGGCCGAAGCCCTGAGCGCGGCGCGCCGGCAGGCGGCGGCCCGCCTCGACCGGGCCATGCAGGCGGAACTGGCGCCGCTGAAGATGGAGCGCGCGGTGTTCTCGACCGAGGTCGCGCCGGGCGAGGCCGGGCCGGAGGGCGCCGACGCGGTGCGTTTCGTGGTCGCGCCCAATCCCGGAGCCCCCCCCGGCCCGCTGAACCGGATCGCCTCGGGCGGCGAACTGAGCCGCTTTCTGCTGGCGCTCAAGGTCTGCCTCACCGGCGCTCGCCCCGGCCTCACCCTGATCTTCGACGAGATCGACCGCGGCGTGGGCGGCGCCACCGCCGATGCGGTCGGCCGACGCCTCGAGGCGCTGGCCGAAGGCGGCCAGGTGCTGGTGGTCACCCATTCGCCCCAGGTCGCCGCCCGCGCCGCCCATCACTGGCATGTGGCCAAGCAGGTGCGGGGCGGCGAGACGCGCTCGAACGTGACCATGCTGGATGTGCCGGCGCGGGTCGATGAAATCGCCCGGATGCTCTCGGGCGATACCGTCACCGAGGCTGCCCGCGCCGCGGCAAGGGAGCTTCTGGCCGGCTGAGGTCGCGCGACATGGCGAGTTCCGCGCGGCCACGATTTTTCTGTGAAAAATCGGTCCCCGACCGCGCCGTGCCGCCTGGGTTGCGGCTGGCTCTTGCCTCGTCCGGCTCAGAATTCTATCGTATAGGCGAAGCCCACGCCCTGACTGCTGACGACCGGCATGAAGACGCCGCCATCGCTGAGATTCTTGCGCTCTTCGTACTGGTTCAGGATCAGGCTGCCGATGCCGATTCCGATCGCCGCCCCCGCCACCATGTCGGAGACCCAGTGGCGGTGGCCGCGGATATTGGAGGCGGTGAGCGCCCCGGCCACCAGGTAGGGCAGCACGTTGTTGTCATAGATGCCGGCATAGACACGGGCGACGGCGAAATACTGGGTCAGGTGGAAGCTGGGCATCGAGGTGCCGTGGATCTCGGCGCCGAAGGAAATCCCGCTCGAATGGCCGAAGGCCCAGGGGTCGGTGGTGCGGTCCGGGTCGGTGCCGGTGAAGGTCGAGAGATTTTCCACCGGGCGCAGGCGGCCGAAGATCGGCTTCAGGATGATCTGCGAGGTCAGGTAGGAATAGGCGATCGCCTTGCCCGAGAGCAGCGCCGCGGTCTGGGCGCGCTCGTCGTTGAAGGCCAGCCCGCCCAGATAGGTCGCCCCAAGCCCGGCCAGCAGATACTGGCTCTCGTTGGAAATTCCGCGGCTGGTCAGGGCCGGCACCAGCGGAGGCAGGGCAAAGCCGTCGAATACCGGCGATACCTGGTCCTGCCAGAAGATCGTGGTGGTGCGGTCCACCGAGATCAGCGCCCCGACACCGAGCGCAAACAGCGCGGTCTTGCCCGGCTCGCGGAACGGAAAGCTCAGCATCTGCCCGACCTCGCCGGGAATGTCGCTCATGGCCAGGCGGAAGGTGCGCGCGGCCCGCTCGCCGCGGCTTTCGGCGAACTGCCCATAGCTGAAGCGCCGCTCCTGCGCCACGAGCCCGAGACCGAAGGAGGTCGGGGCACTCTGGGTGGAAAAGCCGAGCGTGACCGGCAGACCGTCAGGGCGGTCCGCCGCCGGCCCGGCAAGCGCCCCGTCCGGTCCGCAGAGCACGAACCCGCCGAGCAGGGCGGTAATGGCGGTGAGGGCCGTGATGCGCATTTCGGGCGTCCTGTCCGATGGGGCTGGTCGCGCCCAGCCTAGCGGCGGGGCCGGGCCGTGGCAAGCGCGGTTGTGCGGGGGCGGGGGCTGGTCTAAG
>JALTZY010000346.1 GCA_027045905.1 Paracoccaceae bacterium | reverse complement strand
GCTGTCGATATTGGTCACGCGGGCATCGACCTTGTCACCGATCTGGAAGCGCTCGGGGCGCTGCTCGGCGCGGTCGCGCGACAGATCCGAGCGGCGGATGAAAGACTTCATGCCCTCGTATTCCACCTCGATCCCGCCATCCTCGATCGCAGTCACCGTAACGGTGACCACATCGCCACGCTTCACGCCGCCCACGGCCTCGGCGAACTTGTCGCCGCCCAGCGCCTTGATCGACAGGCTGATGCGCTCCTTCTCGATATCCACGTCGGAAACCACCGCGCGGACCACGTCGCCCTTGCGGTATTCCTGGATCGCTTCCTCGCCGCGCTGCTCCCAGCTGAGATCGGAGAGGTGGACCATGCCGTCGATATCGCCGTCGAGCCCGATGAACAGGCCGAACTCGGTGATATTCTTGACCTCGCCCTCAACCTCGGTCCCCGGCGGGTATTTCTCGGCAAAGACCTCCCACGGGTTGCGCTGGGTCTGCTTGAGGCCGAGCGAGACGCGCCGCTTGGCGCCGTCGATCTCCAGCACCATGACCTCGACTTCCTGGCTGGTCGAGACGATCTTGCCGGGATGGACGTTCTTCTTGGTCCAGGACATCTCGCTGACATGGACCAGCCCCTCGACGCCCGGCTCGAGCTCCACGAAGGCACCGTAATCGGTGATGTTGGTGACCCGGCCCTTGTGCACGCTGCCCAGAGGATACTTGGCCGCGACCAGATCCCAGGGATCTTCCTGCAGCTGCTTGAGGCCGAGGCTGATGCGGTGGGTTTCCTTGTTGATCTTGATCACCTGCACCTTGATGGTCTCGCCGATCGACAGGATCTCGGAGGGGTGGTTGACGCGCCGCCAGGCCATGTCGGTGACGTGCAGAAGGCCATCCACACCGCCAAGGTCCACGAAGGCGCCGTATTCGGTGATGTTCTTGACCACGCCTTCCACCACATCGCCCTCCTTGAGGCGAGCGATGACCTCGGCGCGCTGCTCGGCGCGGCTCTCTTCGAGAATGGCGCGGCGCGAGACCACGATATTGCCGCGGCGCCGGTCCATCTTGAGGATCTGGAAGGGCTGCTTGAGGCCCATCAGGGGGCCTGCGTCGCGCACCGGGCGCACATCCACCTGGCTGCCGGGCAGGAAGGCGACCGCGCCGCCCAGATCGACGGTGAAGCCGCCCTTGACCCGGCCGAAAATCGCGCCCTCGACGCGCTCGCCGGCGGCATAGGCCTTTTCCAGCCGGTCCCAGGCCTCTTCGCGCCGGGCCATTTCGCGCGAGAGCACCGCCTCGCCGCGGGCATTTTCCACCTGGCGCAGATAGACTTCCACCTCGTCGCCGACCTCCACCCTGGGTGGCTCGCCCGGCTCGGCGAATTCCTTCAGATCGACACGGCCTTCCATCTTGTAGCCCACGTCGATGATGGCCTGGCCCGCCTCGATGGCGATGACCTTGCCCTTGACGACAGTGCCTTCCTTGGGGGTGTCGATCTCGAAGCTTTCGTTCAGGAGGGCTTCGAATTCCTCCATGGTCGCATTGGCGCTCATGAGCGTTTTCAGTCCTTTTCAAGTTTTCGGGCCGCGTGGTTGGCTCCACGGGTCTTTGAGACGATTGGCCGGGCCGCAAACGAAAGAGGGCCGGGAATTTCCGACCCTGCTCCGGCTCTTGCGGCCCTTGACCCGCGCCATATAGCGCGCCGACGCGGCCTGCGCAAGGGGCGTGCAGGTTTGTTGGGGGCGCTGCCCCTGATCCTGCCCCCGTTTCACCGGACAGCTAAGCGGTTTCGGTTTGAGCCCTTCGGAACTCGCGTGGCGAGCGCCATTTGAGGGCCGAGCGCGGGTGGTTTTCGTTATAGTCCTCG
>JALTZY010000345.1 GCA_027045905.1 Paracoccaceae bacterium | reverse complement strand
CCGCGCAGCAGGGCGCCGTGAAGCTGCGGCCGGACGGGCGCATGGTGGTGCGGGCGCGGTGGGACGTGATGGAGCAGCGTATTCGCGGGGTGCGGCGTCTGGTGACGGCCCTGGCTGGACTGGATGAATGATATTGCAGGTTGAAAAAGTTTTCCAATACCCTTAAAGGTGAGGTTGCCAAAGGGGTATGGCTTTTGAGAAACTCATCCTGCTTCCGGGAGTCGATGCCGGGAGATATAGAAGCCTGGAGGGGAAATACCGGGGGTTAGTCAGGTAGCTGATGGAGGATTGTTGCGTGAATGCTTATGAGAGGAAGGGCGCTGAACAAGCGTCGGGGGGCCTTCCGCAAACGGGGGGCGAAATCAGGAGCAAGGAAGAAGTCGCCGGTTATATCGCGGACATGGTGCTGGAACTGCGAAACATGGCGAAGGATCATGACCTTGAATTCCTGGCCTATCTTCTGGAAATGAGTTTCCAGGAGGCCTTTGATTCAGCCCAGAAGAAAAAATAGTGTGACGAACTGTGCCGGGGGGATGGCCGGCGGAGCGCGATCTGCTACCATGCCGGCATGAATCGCAATCGGGCATTCCTTGCCGCCGTTGCGGGCGGGTGCGTGCTGGGTGCCTGCTGGGCCACTGCGGTGCTGGCGGGGCCGGTGCCATTGCCAGGCACACAGTGGCCTGCGACACAGATGCAGGTTCCTAATGCCGACAAACGGCGGGCAGAGCTGGCGGCGGAGCGCGGCAAGCGTCTGACCCTGCTGAAAAAGGCACGGGATGGTGACGTTTCCGCCATGCGGGAATTGGCAGATGCCTATGCCGGGGGCCTCCTGGGGCTGCCCAAATCCATGTCGAGGGCGGCGCATTGGTATCGGCGGGCGGCGCAAGCGGGTGATGCAGAAGCCGCTTTCCGGCTGGCGAAGCTGCTGCTGAAAGGCGGAGAAGGAATAAGGCGCGCGCCGAAGCTGGCGGCAGCGCTGTTTCTGGCAGCGGCCAGGACCGGGCACGTGGAGGCCATGTATCGGCTGGCCACCATGCTTGAGGAGGGGAATGGCATCGCCAAAGATCCGGCGGAAGCGGCCAAATGGTATGAAAGGGCATCGGAACAGGAGCATGTGCCGTCCATGGTGGCGCTGGGAATCATGGCGCTGACCGGGCGCGGCATGCAGCGGGATTTCGAAAAGGCGCTCGATCTGTTCGCCAAGGCCGCGGAAAAGGGAGATGGCTGGGCGCTGAACAATCTGGGCGCCATGTTCGAAATGGGATGGGGCGTGCCCAAGGACCGGGAAAAGGCCGTCATATATTATGAACTGGCCAAGGAGCGCGAAAATCCGGCAGGCCTGCGCAATCTGGTGCGGCTGGGCGAAGTGACCATGCCGTTGCCCGAACCGCCGGCAGACAGTCCGACAGAAAAGCCGGAAGGCAAATCCGGCATGATGCAGCCAGATGCGGGGGAGCCGCGGCAGGGAGAGGCGGCAGACGGACAGGCGGCGCAGGCATCATCCGCGGCTTCTCAGGAGGAAGCGGAGCAAGCCGCCGGGCAACCATCCGATCAGTCTGCAATGCCGGAAGAAAACATGCTGAACACTGCACAAAAGACCAGGCGCAACTATCGAAAGCCGCGCAAGCGTTACAATTTCGGCACGCGCGCCCGCTAGGGCGCTTCCTCATGAAATCCGACGCGCCAGTTTGGTGCAATCAAGTGTTTATGCATCCATGCCCGCTTTGCGCCAGACCACACTACACGGTACCAGCCTCGTCATGCCGGCAAAGCCGGCGTCTTCGGCCGCAAACGCATGAGTTCGCGGCACGAGAGCCTGGCTTTCGCCGGAGGACTAGGAAAAAGGCAATGATGTGTAGCGTAGT
>JALTZY010000344.1 GCA_027045905.1 Paracoccaceae bacterium | reverse complement strand
GCTCGGGTGTCGACCATGCGCGCCACGTGGCCGAGGAATTCGGCCGCCGGGGCATCACCTGCCGCACGATCTTCGGGGACACGCCCAAGGACGAGCGCGATGCGATCACCGCCGCTTTCAAGCGCGGCGAAATCCGGGCGCTGGCCTCGATGGGGGTGCTGACGACCGGCTTCAACGCGCCGGCCGTGGACCTGATCGCGCTCCTGCGCCCGACGCAGTCGGCGGGCCTTTATGTGCAAATGGTCGGCCGTGGAACACGTCTCAGCCCCGGCAAGGAAAACTGCCTGGTTCTCGATTTCGCTGGCAATGTCCACCGCCATGGGCCGATCGATCTGGTGCGCCCCAGACGCCCCGGAGACGGCAATGGGGGAGAGGCGCCGACCAAGGTCTGCCCGGAGTGCGACAGCATCATCGCGCTCTCGGCGATGGAATGCCCGGACTGCGGCCATGTCTTCCCTGCGCGAGAGGTAAAGATCGCGCCCACCGCCGCCACGCTGCCAGTCCTGTCGCCCAAGGCCCCGCAATGGGTGAAGGTGGGCGGTGTCTCTTACAGCCGTCACGACAAACGGGGCGGCCGGCCATCGCTCAAGGTGAGCTACAGCTGCGGGCTCACGACCTATCGGGAATGGGTCTGTTTCGAGCATCACGGCTACGCACGCCGCAAGGCCGAAGAGTGGTGGCGCAAGCGTGCGCCCGGAATTCCCGTTCCCCGCAGCGTGAACGAGGCTCTGGCGCAATCCCGCCATCTTGCGCGCCCCAGCGACATCTCGGTCCGCCCCTCGGGTCGATATTTCGAAATCACCGGCTACAGGTTTGCGCCATGCACCAATCCCACCCCGGCCTCTGCGCCGTCTGCCACCGGGAACCTCGCGGGTTTGGCTGGTTCGACCCGATCTTCGGCGTCTCGGCCCCCCGGCGAGACCAGAGCCGCAAGCAGCTCTGCGGCCGTGCCTGCCAGGACATCTGCCACGGGAGGCACGGCATGATCGATCCCACTCCGAATGAAACCGAGGCCATGAGTGTCGGCGGCAAACAGGGCGGCGAATACCTTGAAAGCCTTGGCAAATCCGATCTCGCGACCCTGTCTGAGGCCGAATGGGATTGCTTCATCGACGCGGTTGTTACCGGGTATTGCGACCACCTGCGTGAGCTTGCCGCCCGAGATCGTGGCAGGCTCGATGCCATGACACCCGAGGTGCCCTTCTGATGGCTGATACATCTTTCATGGCGCGTTTTGGCGCGCAGCTCGTCGCCAATGGCTATGCCATTCTGCCAATCGGTCCGGGCACCAAGAAGCCCGGGCAGTTCAAGCGCGGTGCCTGGGTCGACTATCCGGAATGGAACCGCCATGCCGAACGTTCAACGACCGAAGTCGAAGTGGCGACCTGGTCCGCCTGGCCCGACTGCGGCGTAGGCATTGTTGGCGGCGCGGTTGCTGCGATCGACATCGACATTGCCGATGACGCCGATCTGGCGATCCGCATTGAAAAATACGCCCGCGACTTCTTTGGCGATACGCCGGCTCTCAGGATCGGCAAGGCCCCGAAGCGGATGCTCGTCTACCGCACGGCCGAGCCTTTCCGGGGGATCAAACGCCATCCGCTGGAAGTGCTCTGTCTCGGTCAGCAATTCGTGGCCTATGCGGATCATCCCGCCACCCACGCCCCGTATGTGTGGCCCGAGGAGGGGCTTGCCGATCTCGACATCAGCGACTTGCCGGAAATCACGGCCGAGGCCGCGGCGGCATTTCTGGAAGAAGCCCATGCATTGTTGCCGGTAGGTTTGAGGCAGCGTGGGCTTCCTGCCGGGTCGCCTGCCATCGATCATCCGCGTGCTCACAGTCAGGTCGGGACGCTGCCGGCGAT
>JALTZY010000343.1 GCA_027045905.1 Paracoccaceae bacterium | reverse complement strand
TCCTAGCGGAGTATTCTGGGCACGTTTTTTCTCCTTCTGCGGGTACGAGCACGATCACTCTTCCAGTTCCGTGCCCGGGATCGCTAGAGAGCTTAGAAAACCGGCATCGAGCTTTCGGTCGACGATTCCACTATGTAGAAGGTGAGAAGTCGGTGGATGTCGCTTTCCACAATCCACCCCGCCCGTGTTTCTACCTCGCGCCATACGGCAGCCCTTCGGTGCGCCAGCTCTACGAACTTCGCAGCCCCACCGACGAGAGCGCCTTCGTGGCCTGGCCCCTGGACCGGACCACCGTGCTGGCGGTTCGGTTGCGGGATGGCGCCGTGCAGCGTTTGAAACGCGCCTTTCCTAACAAGGGGGCCGACGTGGAACGCGTTTTCGTGGGACGGAGACCTGATGGGACGAACGATTGCCCGCCCGAACAGCGCGTTCGGATCGTGCCACTGCCGTCCGTCGGGCACATTCACGCAGACCACGCAATTCGGCGCGTGCTGGTGGAAGTGCCACCGCGGTGCCTGCTCGCCGCGGCGGACGTGTTCTGGGCGTTTTCGGGCCTCGACGTGGTCGACTCGGAGACCGGGGAAATCCTTGCAGTCCTTACGCGGGCCGGACAAGCGAAGTTCTTACGGCACTATGGGGTTAACACAGACGAGAGGTATGCTGTGTGGCGTACGGTTACTCCTGCCGCGCTTCCACTACTGGCTCGGCGTGGCCGAAGCGGGACATCTTGGAAGCGTGGCCACGCGGAGGCGGGAAGTGAACGCATCGTGGAGCACGCGCGAGCCGCAACAGCCGTGAATCATGCCTTGCGGCATGCGGGCGTGCGGGCCCGCGCACGGACGATCCGGGTGCAGCGGGAGCCCTTCGAATCCAATGGCGAGCGCGCCGAGACGTTCGCCGGCGGAACGCGGTTCGCCAAGCGCCGGCTCTGGCACGTCGAAGTGATGTTCGACAGAGCTATCAGCGGACCGTTGGTGGTTGGTGATGGTCGCTTCCTGGGGCTCGGAGTCATGACGCCGGTGACAGCGATTCCTGGAGTATTCGTGTTCGCCATGGAGATGGGAGGGGGTGGCGACAGGGACCCATCGCTTCTCGCGAAGGCCCTACGCAGAGCCGTAATGGCGCGAGTGCGGGACCAGTTGGGAGACAAAATGCCGCTACCGGCGTTCTTTTCCGGCCACGAACCCGATGGGGCACCCGCTCGCCGTGAGAAGCAGGGACACCTCGCCTTCGTCTGCGACCTGCCGCGCGAAAGACTGCTGGTGGTCGCGCCGCACCTGTTGGAGCGGCGGTGTGCGCGGGAGGACGACCGGAAGCACCTCGCTGTCCTCAATGCTGCTCTCGAAGGGATGAGCGAACTTCGGGCAGGTCGGGCCGGTTGCCTGAAACTCCGCCGAACGTGGATGGAGCCGGCGATCGACGTGCTCACGGCCCCTGGGAAGGTCTGGGAATCGGTGACTCCTTACGTGGTGACGCGTCATCGCAAACTACGGGACGCCGAGGCTGCGTTGCGGGCGGATGTCCTGGCAGAGTGCCGAAAGTGGAACCTACCCCAGCCGGCGGCGGTGACCATCACTGACGTAGATGCTTTGGCTGGTATCGGGCTACGGGGCCACGTTCGACTGGAGTTCCGCGTGGTCGTAGACGGCCCTGTCTTGCTCGGTAGGACGCGTCACCTTGGTGGAGGTTTGTTCTGCACCGGAGATCGGGCACGGACTGCATCGGTTGGCGAGACGGAGGTCGGCGCGATCTCGGGCAGGTCGAGGAATGGCACGTAGCGAGTCTGCAATTGGGGCGCCCTGCTTTTGGCACTGCTTCTGTTGAGGAGGAAAGCGGGGCTACCGCGTGCAGACTGGAGAACGTAGG
>JALTZY010000342.1 GCA_027045905.1 Paracoccaceae bacterium | reverse complement strand
GTTCACCCTTGGCTGGACCCATCCCTGGCGCAAGGCGAAGCTCCATCGCATCATCACCAATGACACCCGCGTCGGCAGCGAACCACTGCAATTCGATCCGGAGGCCTCCGCCACGGCGCTCTATCGCAAGTTCGCCCCATTCTGGCTGGCCGGCATGCTGCTCTATGTCCTCGTTGTCGTGGCTGTCATGAGCGGCAATCAGTCAACAGCGCTCACGCTGGCTCCTTTCGCTGCCCTGCTGCTGCTATTGTGGCTGGCGCTGCGTTTCCATGCTTTCTGGTTCCACTGGGCGGCAGCCAACACCATGCTACAAAACGCCCGTTTTTCGCTGAACATCACCCCCGGCGGCCTTTTCCGGCTGTTCCTGGGCAACTTTTTCATCCTTGTTCTGTCCCTCGGCATTCTGAAGCCGGTGGTGCAAAAGCGCCTGGCCCGGCATTTCGTGGAAAACCTGCGTCTGGATGGCCCGGTAGATCTCAAACGCATCGCCCAGGCCGGCGACAGCCTGGAGAAAACCGGCGAGGGGCTGGCGGAATTCTTCGATGTCGATGCCTTCTGAGCAGGCCATGTCCCATCCTTCGGCAGAAGGGCGCGCCACCTTTTCCGGCACCCTGTCGGACGGCAGCAACGCCACCGCCGAACACGTTCTGGTGCGGCCGGGAAAGGAGGGCCTGAACATACTGACGGAAGACGGCAGCCAGCTGTTCTGGGCCTGGCAGGACATCGTCACCTCGGGCGCGTTGCGCAAGGGGCAGCCGCCGCTGCTCTCGCACCGCGAACGCCCGGACAGCCGCCTGTTCATCTCCGATCCCGCCATCGTCCGGCCGCTGCTCCGCCATGCTCCCCGCCTGGGCACGCACGCGCGCAAGAAACGCCTGCTGTGGCCCATGCTGGCCGCTGCGGCCTTCATCCTCCTGCTACTGGCCCTGCCCTGGGTCACCGGCTTTTCCACCGCCCGCTTCATCGCCGACATGTTGCCCCGCGAAATGCACGCCACGCTGGGGCGATCCCTGGTGCGGCAGATGAGCCTTGGCGGCAGGGTCTGCGTGCAGCCGCAAGGCAAGGCGGCGTTACACACCCTGACCCGACGCCTCGCCGGCGATGCCGCCCGCACCAATGATATCCGGGTTTTCGTTGCCCCGCTTGGGCTGGTCAATGCCTTCACCACCCCGGGTGGCTACGTCATCATCGCTGATGAACTGTTACGGCAGGCCAGGACTCCCGACGAAGTGGCCGGTGTGCTGGCCCACGAGATGGGCCATGCCATTCACCACCATCCGGAAGCCGCCCTGGTGCGCGCCGGCGGCCTGTCCTTGCTGGGAGCGCTGCTCTTCGGCGACAGCAACATCGGCAACCTTGCGGTGGTGCTGGCGCAACTGGGCTATTCCCGCCGGGCGGAACGCGAAGCGGACGAAACCGGCATTACACTCCTGCACCGTGCAAACATCGACCCCGGCGGCCTGATCGCCTTTTTCCGGCGCATGCAGGCAAAACACGGAACCGGCGGCGGAAATGATCTGACCGCCCTCTTCCGAACCCACCCGGCCACAGGCGTGCGCATCCGCATGCTGCAAAAGGCGCGCCTGAGAAATGCTCCCCCGGCCCTGTCCGCAGAAGCATGGCGGGCCTTGCGCGGCATTTGCAAACAGCGCCGCCCGTTCCTTCAGGCCGATGACTGATTCCGGCGGACATAAAGAATCACCCGCCGAAACCATCCTGGAAATGAGCGTCTCGCGCGCGGAATTCCTGCGCGGCTTGAACCATTTGGTGAACGAAGCGGAATCACTTTTCCAGATAGCTGAATCAGAATGGGAACTTCGCATGCCAACCGCCAGTCTTCGCATCATCTTCCATGAACTGCCCCCACG
>JALTZY010000341.1 GCA_027045905.1 Paracoccaceae bacterium | reverse complement strand
ATCGTTTTTCATGTGACATATCCTTTTCTCTCTGAGAATCGCGGCGCGTCAACACCGCCATGATATGCCACCCAATCACCCCATCACCAACTTTCGGGCATTGCTCTAGTTGTCGTCGCGCTTGTCATAGCGCGTGGCCACTGCGCGGAAGTGTTCGAGATTGTTGAAGAAACGCTTGACCAGACCGCGTCCCTTGCAGGCCTCGCGGTCGTGCGGGATGAGCGGGTTGCGCTGCGGCATCGAAGGGATCACGGCCTCGGTGCCCTGATCTGCCAGCAAGGCCCGGATGGCGTTGCTGTCATAGGCGCGGTCCGCCAAGAGGCGGCAACCTTCAGGCAGCGCAGTAAGTATCTGTTCAGCGGCGTGCCCGTCCCAGGCTTGCCCCGCGCTCAGCATCAGCCGGATCGGGCGGCCGAGGGCATCGGCCAGGGCCTGGATCTTGGTGGTCAGCCCGTCTCGCGAGCGACCCATGCAACCGGCTCGCCCCCCTTTTGGGGGCCGTTCGCCCCGTGCTGGTGAACCCGGATCGAGGAAGAGTCGATCATCTGGAGATCGCCTTCGCAAGCCTCTGATATGGCGTCGAGAGTGAGCGCCCAGATACCCGCCTTGCGCCATCGGTTGAAGCGGTTGACGCAGGTCGTATACGGGCCGTAGCGGGCCGGAATGTCGGCTTGAGGCGCGCGCCGGTGCGCAGCCGCCAGAAAATGTCGTTCAGCACCTGCCGGTCGTCCCGCCGCTTCACGCCGCGAACCTTGGTCGGCAACAGCGGCCGGATCACAGACCACTCGAAATCCGTCAGATCAAATCGCGCCATGCTCACCTCCTGCTCTTTGCGCAAAGTGAATTACAAAGCGTCAGAAATGGGAATCCTGTTTGTTTTATGGGTATGTGACCTATCGTCTCGTGGCGCTGGGTGTCGGCCTGCTCTGCGGTGCCGGTGCGCACGAGCGCAGCGCCGAGCGGGTCAGTCAGCGCGACGGATATCGAACCCGGGCTGGGAGACGCGCGCTGCCATCGCGACCATAGTGGTCGTTGCGGTCAAGCTGCCCTCTCGCAGATTGCTGCGCAATCGCCTGCCGGGAGGCAGATGGCCGGCGCGAAGGTGGCCATTGAGGCGCCGTTGGACACGCGCCGAGGGTGCCCCGATGGCTTGCTGCCGGAGCAGAACGGCGAGTGGGCCGTCCCGCGACGATACATGTCAATGGAAAGTCTGAACCAGATGTGCAATGAAGACGTTGGCACGGCTCTGATCGCCGCCGCCGAGTAGGAAAACACCTCAGATGAAGAGGCCGGTGAGCCGAGCTCCTGCACCACGTCAGGGGGCATTACCCTGACATTTGGACAGGCCGGGATATGCCGGGGCGAAAGGGGGGCGCATGAGCAAGGCGGAGCAGGAGGTTTCGGTTGGAGCGCTGGACGAGGCGCAAGCCGCTGCCGAAGTGGCGCGCCTCACGGCCCTGATCCGGCGCGCCAATGATGCCTATTACCGCGAGGATGCTCCGGAAATCAGCGATGCGCAATACGACGCGGCCAAGCGCCGGCTGAACCTGCTGGAGGCGGTCTTTCCGCGCCTGAAGCGTGCCGACAGCCCCACCGGCCAGGTAGGCGCTGCCCCCCGCGAGGGCTTCGGCCGGATTCGCCATGCGGTGCGGATGCTTTCGCTTGCCAATGCCTTCGACGCGGAGGATGTGCGCGAATTCGATCGCGGGATTCGCAGCTTTCTGGCTCTTGCGGCCGATGCCCCGCTCGCCTACACGGCCGAGCCGAAGATCGACGGGCTGTCGCTCACGATCCGCTATGAAAACGGCGTACTGATTCATGCGGCGACGCGCGGCGATGGTGAAGTGGGCGAGGATGTCACAGCCAATGCGCGCACCATCGGCGACATTCCTCACCGGATTGCCGGTGCCGATGCCCCGGAAATCCTCGAGGTGCGCGGCGAGGTCTATATGGGGCACGCCGATTTCGCCGCCCTGAACGCGGCACAGAAGGCGCGCGGCGACAAGCCCTTTGCCAATCCGCGCAATGCCGCCGCCGGCTCCCTGCGCCAGCTCGACCCCACCGTCACCGCTACCCGCCCGCTGCGCTTTTTCGCATATGCCTGGGGCGAGGTCTCCGCGCCGCTGGCCGCGACCCAGATGGAGGCGCTGGAGCGGCTCGCCCAAATGGGCTTTGTCATCAACGACCTGACCCGCCTGTGCGCGGATGTTGACTGCCTGCTCGCCCATTACGCCCGCATCGAGCGCGAGCGGGCCACGCTGGGCTACGATATCGACGGCGTGGTCTACAAGGTCAACGACCTCGCCCTGCAAGCGCGCCTGGGGATGCGTTCGACCACACCGCGCTGGGCGATTGCCCACAAGTTCCCGGCCGAAACCGCCTGGACCCGGCTCGAACGGATCGACATCCAGGTGGGGCGCACCGGCGCGCTGAGCCCGGTTGCGCGCCTCAGCCCGGTGACCGTGGGCGGGGTGGTGGTCTCCAACGCGACGCTGCATAACGAGGACTACATCGCCGGGCGCGATGCCACCGGGGCGCCGATCCGCGAGGGCCGCGACATTCGCGAGGGCGACTGGGTGCAGGTCTATCGCGCCGGCGACGTGATCCCCAAGATCCGCGATGTGGACCTTTCCCGCCGCCCGGCGGACAGTCGGCCCTTCGAGTTTCCCAAGCAATGCCCTGAATGCGGCGCCGATGCGGTCCGCGAGCCGGGCGATTCGGTGCGCCGCTGCACCGGCGGGCTGGCCTGCCCGGCCCAACAGGTCGAACGGCTGCGCCACTTCGTCAGCCGCCCGGCCTTCGATATCGAGGGGCTCGGCGCAAAGCAGGTCGAAGCCTTTCACCGCCTCGGCTGGGTGCAGAGCCCGGCCGATATCTTCACCCTCAAGGCCCGCCATGGTGCCGAACTGGCCGGGCTCGACGGCTGGGGCGAAATCTCGGCGCAAAAGCTCTTTGCCGCCATCGACGCGCGCCGGCGCATCCCGCTCGCCCGGCTGATCTTCGCGCTGGGCATCCGCCATGTGGGCGAGGCGGCGGCGAACCTGCTGGCACGCAACTTTCGCAGCTGGGAGGCGCTGCTGGCGGTGATCGACGCCGCGGCGCCGCAGGCGGGCGAGGCCTGGGAGGCGCTGCTTGCGATCGACGGCATCGGCACGGTCATGGCGGCCTCGCTCGTCACCGCCTTTCACCAGCAAGGCGAGCGCGCGGCGATCGACGCGCTTGTGCGCGAACTGACCGAGATCATTCCCGCCGAACCCCCGGCACGGCAGAGCCCCGTGGCCGGCAAGACGGTGGTCTTCACCGGCAAGCTCGAGCGGATGACCCGCGCCGAGGCCAAGGCGCGCGCCGAGGCGCTCGGGGCGAAGGTGGCCGGGAGCGTGTCGAAGAAGACCGACATCGTCATCGCCGGCCCCGGCGCCGGGTCCAAGGCGAAAAAGGCCGCCGAACTTGGCATCGAGGTGCTGGACGAGGCAGCGTGGCTGGCGCTGGTCGGCTCATGAGCACGCGGCCCGAGATCCTGTTCGGGCTCTTTGCCAGCCTCGAAACCCTGGGCGGGGTCGGAGCCAGGACCGCCAAGGCGCTCGCAAGCGTCGGCATCGAAGCGCCGCGCGACGTGCTCTTCTCGCTGCCCTATGCGGGGGTGGACCGGCGCTTTCGCGCCTCGGTGCGCGAGGTGACGGCGCCGGCAACCGCCACGATCGAGGTGGAGGTGGGCCGCCACATCCCGCCCAATGGGCGCGGGCGGCCCTACCGGGTGGAGGTGAGGGATGCGCTGGCCACGTTTCAGCTGGTGTTCTTCCATGCCAGCGACCGCTGGCTTTCGCGCCAGCTTCCGACCGGCCAGCGGCGCATCGTTTCGGGCAAGGTCGAGCTGTTTGACGGCATCGCGCAGATGGTGCACCCGGATTACATCCTGCGCCCGGATCAGGCGGATCAGATACCCGAATTCGAGCCGGTCTATCACCTGACCGCCGGGATCAGCGGCAAGCTGTTCGCGCGCGCGGTAGGCGAGGTACTCGCGCGCCTGCCCGCGCTTGGCGAGTGGATCGACCCGCACCTGCTCACCCAGGAGCACTGGCCGGGCTGGCAGGCGGCGCTGCACGCGGCCCATGCCCCGGCGGGCCCGGACGATCTGAGCCCCAACGCCCCGGCGCGCCGCCGCCTTGCCTATGACGAATTCTTCGCCCACCAGCTGACCCTGGCCCTGGCCCGGGCACGGCTGCGCAAGGCAAAGGGGCGGGAGAGCCGGGGCAATGGCGACTTGCGCCAAAGGGTGCTGGCATCCCTGCCCTATGCGCCCACCGGGGCACAGAGCCGTGCGGTGGAGGAAATCGCCGCCGACATGGCGGCGCCGACGCGGATGAACCGGCTGCTGCAGGGCGATGTGGGCGCGGGCAAGACGCTGGTCGCGCTCATGGCGCTGCTGGTCGCGGTCGAGGCGGGCGGGCAGGGGGCGATGATGGCCCCCACAGAGATACTGGCGCGCCAGCATATGGCCAGCCTGCGCCCGCTGGCCGAGGCCGCCGGGGTCAGACTCGATATCCTCACCGGACGCGACAGGGGCGCCGAGCGCGGGGCG
Source organism: Paracoccaceae bacterium (assembly GCA_027045905.1). GTDB lineage: Bacteria > Pseudomonadota > Alphaproteobacteria > Rhodobacterales > Rhodobacteraceae > JAAEUB01. The sequence goes on along the minus strand of JALTZY010000341.1, from coordinate 4,628 downwards.
AAGCTGGCGGCACTGAAGCGGGGCGATATCCAGATCCTCGTCGGCACCCATGCGCTGTTTCAGAAAGATGTGGAGTTTCAGGACCTTCGCCTGGTCGTGATCGACGAGCAGCACCGCTTCGGCGTGGCCCAGCGGATGGAACTCGCCGAGAAGGGCCTCGCCGCCGACGTGCTGGTGATGACCGCCACCCCGATCCCGCGCTCACTGGCGCTGGCCCAATATGGCGACATGGATGTGAGCCTGCTCGACGAAAAGCCGCCGGGCCGCAAGCCGATCACCACCGCCAGCGTGCCCATGAGCCGGATGGGCGAGGTGGTCGAGCATCTGCGCCGGGCGATCGGCGCGGGGCGTCAGGCCTATTGGGTCTGCCCGCTGGTGGCCGAAAGCGAGGTGAGCGAGCTTACCGCGGCCCAGGAGCGCTTTCGCCATCTGCGCGCCGAGCTTGGCGAGGGGGTCGTGGGGCTGGTCCACGGGCAGATGCCGCCGGCGGAAAAGGACGCGGCCATGGCCGATTTCGCCGCCGGGCGGACCAAGGTGCTGGTGGCGACCACGGTGATCGAGGTCGGCGTGGACGTGCCCGCGGCCAGCATCATGGTGATCGAGCGGGCCGAGCATTTCGGCCTCGCCCAGCTGCACCAGCTGCGCGGGCGGGTCGGGCGCGGCACGGCGCAATCGACCTGCCTGCTGATCTACCAGCCGCCTCTGACCGAGGGCGGCACGCGCCGGCTGGCGATCATGCGCGAGACCGAGGACGGCTTTCGCATCGCCGAAGAAGACCTCGCCATGCGCGGGGCGGGCGACGTGATCGGCACCCAGCAATCGGGCCTGCCGCGCTTCATGGTCGGCGACCTCGAGCGCCAGAGCGCGCTGATGGAAGTGGCCCAGAGCGATGCCCGCAAGCTGCTGGCCGGGGATCCCGGGCTGGAAAGCGATCGGGGCCGGGCAGCGCGGCTGCTCTTGTGGCTGATGCGCCGGGATGAGGCGATTCGGTTGATCTCGGTAGGCTGAAGGCGTGGCCGCTTTCCTGCGCGCCGGGGCACCGGGCGCGGGGGGCAGACGGCGATCCGTTTGAAATCGGCAGCGCCGGGGCGTGATTGTCGGCGCTGCGGGTTGCGGTGGCGGGAGCAATTGTCCTATTCATGGGAGACGGGATCTTCCGCCGGCGGAAAACGAAGCCTGTTTTCGCTTTATTAAGATTTGCAGAATAGAATTTGCAGACCGATCTGCGGGTAAACGGGGACGAGTGCATGCACGGACTGATAAATCGGTCGTTTGAGGTATTTATCAAGGCCACATATGGCAACGACTTGTGGTGCAGGATCATGGAGGAGCTGGATGCGGGGATCGACACGTTCGAGCCGATGTTCATCTATGAGGATGCGCTGACCCAGGCGATGATAGATGCCGCGGCCTGTAATCTCTCCAAGCCGCGCGAGGATCTGCTGGAGGATTTCGGCACCTTCCTGGTGGCCGACCCCCGCAGCGAAAGACTGCGCCGCCTGCTGCGCTTCGGTGGGGTGGATTACGCCGACTTCCTGCACTCGCTCGACGACCTGCGCGGGCGCGCCCGGCTGGCAGTGCCCGATCTCGACCTCCCGGCGCTGGAATTGCGCGAAATCGGCGAAGGCGAGTTCACCCTTACCTGCCAGACCCCGCACGAGGGATTCGGCCATGTGCTGCTGGGGGTGCTGCGGGCGCTGGCCGATGATTACGGGGCGCTGGTCTTCATCGAGCTTCTGGCGCGCCGGGAGGATACCGACACCCTGTCGATCCGCCTGCTCGAGAGCGGTTTTTCGCAGGGGCGCGACTTTTCTCTGGCACGGGAGGCGGTGCAATGAGCGACAAGGCCGGGATCAGGCTTACCTACGAGGCGCTGGATCACATGATGCCGATGAACGTGGTCGTCAATCTGGAGGAAAGGATTGTCCATGTCGGCCCTACCATTGCCAAGGTCTGCGGGGAGCGGGATCCGGTCGGGCGCAATTTCTTCGAGATATTCGAGGCGCGCCGCCAGCGGCCCCGGGCCAACCTGCTCGATGCCTGTGTGCGCTACGGGCGCAAGATATATATCCGTCTGCGCGACGAGTACCGCACTTCGCTGGTGGGGACGGCGACGGTGCTGCCCGATGGCAGGACCGGACTGATCAACATGTCCTTCGGTATTGCCGTGGTCGATGCGGTGCAGCGCTATGGCCTGGCCGGTTCCGATTTCGCCGCCTCGGATCTGACGCTGGAGCTGCTCTACCTGGTCGAGGCCAACAGCGGAGCGCAGCGCGAAAGCTCGGCCCTGACCCGGCGCCTGTTCGGCGCCAAGCGCGCAGCCGAGAAGGATGCGGCCTCGGACATGCTGACAGGGCTGAAGAATCGCCGGGTGCTGGACCAGGTGCTGGAGAAGATGACCGCGCGCAACGCGCCCTTTGCGCTGATGCATCTGGACCTCGATTTCTTCAAGGCCGTAAACGACCGGCTGGGCCATGCCGCTGGTGATGCAGTGCTCAAGGAAGTGGCACGCATCCTGACCGAGGAAACCCGCTCCCAGGATACGGTGGCGCGGGTGGGCGGCGATGAATTCGTGCTGGTCTTCGACCGCCTGACCGACCGGGACAAGCTGGCCCGGATCGCCGCGCGGATGATCGAGCGGCTGGAGGAGCCGATCCTGTTCAAGGGGGAGGAGGCGCGGATCTCGGCTTCGATCGGCATTGTCACCTCTCCGGCCTATGATCACCCGGATGCGGCGCAGATGATGGAAGACGCGGATGCGGCGCTCTATGTCTCCAAGCAGCGCGGCCGGGCCTGCCATACCTTCTACGAACCGGGCATGGAAAACGAGGACCGCGACGCCCTGGCCGAAGAGGCCCGCCAGGCCCGGGCCTGAGTCGCCCCGCAAGCGGTTCCCGGCTCCGGTGACCGCTTGCTTCGGGTGCTCGCCGCGCCTATCCTGCCACCAGGACAGGCAGGACCGAGAAGGGGGCGCAAGAGGCGCATGAGACTGGTGCGATACGGCGAAAGCGGGGCCGAAAAGCCAGGGATGCTGGACGAAGACGGGGTGCTGCGCGACCTTTCCGGCGTGGTCGAGGATATCGCCGGCGCGGCGCTGGCCGATTCGGGCTGGCGGCGTGGGCTTGATCCGGCGAGTCTGCCCAGGGTGACGGGCCGTCCGCGTCTTGGCCCCTGCGTTGGCGGCACCGGGAAGTTCATCGGCATCGGCCTGAATTACGCCGACCATGCGGCCGAGGCGGGGATGGAGGTGCCTGCGGAACCGGTGCTGTTTCTCAAGGCGACCAGCGCCATTTCCGGCCCGAACGACCCGATCCTCCTGCCGCGGGGCTCGCAAAAGACCGATTGGGAAGTGGAGCTCGGCGTGGTGATCGGACGGGGCGGAAAATATATAGACGAGCGGGAGGCGCTCGACCATGTGGCGGGATATTGCGTGGTCAATGACGTCTCCGAACGCGCCTATCAGATTGAAATGGCCGGGCAATGGGCCAAGGGCAAGGGCTGCGACAGTTTCGGCCCAATCGGTCCCTGGCTGGTCACGGCGGATTCGGTTCCGGATCCGCAGAACCTGCGCATGTGGCTCGAGGTCAATGGCCGCAGGATGCAGGAGGGCTCCACGAAGACGATGGTTTATACCGTACCCTTCCTGGTGAGCTATCTGAGCCGCTTCTTCAGCCTTCAGCCCGGAGACATCATTACTACCGGCACTCCCCCCGGCGTGGGCATGGGCCAGAAGCCACCGCGCTACCTGCGTGCGGGGGATGTGGTGCGCCTGGGTATCGAGGGGCTGGGAGAGCAGCGCCAGGAAGTCGTGGCGGAGGCCGGCAGCTGAGCCTCGGGCGCGCGCGGGGCGGAAAAGCGCTGTCCCGGATGTGCCGCCGGTGCTCCCGGTCACGATTTTCTGCGAAAAGCCCCGCCCGTGCCGCTGTGCGGGCAGAGAGCCGGCCGGCGAGCACAGGCGTCCGGCAGGAAGCCAGAGCAGGGTCATGGCTGAGATCGGGCCGGACCGACCCCATGCGCGCAGCCCCGGCGGATCGGCTCTCCGGGCAGGGGCAAGCCCGCAGGAGCTTTACAAGAACGAGATGAGGCTAGTTTGAAGCGTATCCTGCGTTTTTGAGGTAGTTTGCGCATTCGTCGGGTGTAAACCGGTCGAGGAGTGTTCCTATTCTTCGCCAGGTTGCCTCGACGGTTCTCTCGGAAGCCTCTCGCAGCATGTGCTTGAGCCTGGCGAAGACCTGTTCGATGGGGTTCAGGTCGGGGCTGTAGGGCGGCAGGAACGACAGATGCGCCCCGGCCCCGCGGATGGCCTCTCGCACGGCCTGGCTCTTGTGGCTGCCGAGGTTGCCCATCACCACGATATCGCCGGGGCTAGGGGTCGGTGCCAGCAGTTGTTCCACACAGGCACGGAAGGCTTCGCCGTTGACCGGGCCGCCGAGCACGAAGGGCGCGTCGATCCGGTCGTGCCTGAGCGCGGCAATGAAGGTCATGGTCCGCCAGTGGCCATGAGGGGGAGTGTCATGAACTCTGTGCATCTGGGCTGGCCCATGCGGGTTTCAGATACGGTCACGCATTGAATCGTTCCTCGAACATGATAGCGAATTGGTTTCTGGCTGCATACCATTCGCGGACAT
>JALTZY010000340.1 GCA_027045905.1 Paracoccaceae bacterium | reverse complement strand
ATCGTCAGCCGCCACGAAGACCACCTGATTGACGGAGCCCGCAAATGAGCGATTACACCTCCACCCTCGCGCGCCATCGCCGCCTGACCATCCTGAAGTTTCTGGCCGACAGCCCGGAATACACCTCCAATGCCTCGATCCTGGTCGAGGTCTGCAATGGCTTCGGGGTGACCTCGACCCGCGACCAGGTGGCGGGCGATCTGGCCTGGCTTGGCGAGCAGGGCTTTGTCAGCCTCGAGCACCATGGCGATTTCATCATCGTCACCGCCACCGAGCGCGGCCTCGAGATCGCCGACGGTCGCGCCCGCCACGAGGGCGTCAAGCGGCCCCGGCCCGGCACATAGGAGGCTCTCCATGCCGCCACCGAAGAAAGTCGATCGTCTGCCCGCCGAGATCCGCGACTGGCTGCGCCAAGCGCTGAAGGATGCCGGGTTTTCCGGTTATGAGCGGATCGCAGACGAGCTCAATGCAAGGCTCGAGGCCGAGGGGCACGAGCTGCGCCTTGCGCGCGCCTCGGTGCAGCGCTTCGGGCAGGAATACCGCGAATTCGTGCGCTATCAGGAGGAGGCCGGTGCCTGGGCGGCCGAGTGGATCACCGAGGCGGGGCTTGCCGATGAGGCCAATCGGCACGGGGTGCTGTTCCAGATGCTGACCACGCTGGCCTTCAAATACATGAAGGACCAGATCGACGAGGGCAATGAGATCGATCCGAAGGATCTGCACCTCCTCGGCCGGATGATGAAGGACATCATGGCCAGTTCCGGGATCCGCGAGCAGATCGCCGAAAAGGAGCGCGCGCGCATCCAGGCGGCCGAGCGCAACCGGGCGGCGGAAGCGATCGAAAGCGTGGGCGCAAGCCAGGGCATGAGCGCGGCCACGGTCGAGGCGATCAAGGCGGAAATCCTCGGGGTGAAGGGCGATGGATGAGGCGGGCCTGCATATCGCCCCCGATGATCTCGCTCTCGGCGCGATCACGCTGGTGGGCGATCACAACTGGCGGCGGGGTCCGAAATGGCGCGCGGCCCTTGCCTTCCTGTTTGGCCGGCGGCGGCGCTACGAGCATCTGGGGATGCGCCTTCATGTCAGCTGGTGGCGTGAGCAGCCCTACCTGATCGCGATCCGGGAGGCGGCAAGATGAGTGCGCGCCTGCAAGGCCCCGGCCCGCTTTCGCAGGCCGAGTGGGAGGCGCAGCGGCGCGCCGCCACCGAAGCGCTGCCCGATCTGGTCGAAAAGATCGGCCTGCCCGAGATCCTGCTGCCCTACCAGGCGCGGGCGGTATCGCTTCTGGACAGCGCTTCCACCTCGGTCCTGTTCATCGAGAAATCGCGGCGCATCGGCATGACCTGGGGGCTGGCCGCCTATGCGGTGCTGCGGGCGGGGCGTGCGCGCGAGGCCGGGGGCATGGATGTGATGTATATCTCGTTCAGCCAGGAGATGACCCGCGAATTCATCGACGCCTGCGCCATGTGGGCGCGCGCCTTCAATCAGGCGGCATCGGCAGTGGAGGAGAACCTGTTTGCCGACCGCGACAAGGCCGGCGACCGCTCGATCGCCGCCTTCCGCATCCGCTTTGCCTCGGGCTTCGAGATCATGGCGCTGAGCTCGGCGCCGCGCAGCCTGCGCGGCAAGCAGGGCGTGGTGATCATCGACGAGGCGGCCTTTGTCGATGATCTGGGCGAGCTCCTGAAGGCGGCGCTGGCCTTCCTGATGTGGGGCGGGCAGGTGGTGGTCTGCTCGACCCATGACGGCGCCGAAAACCCCTTCAATGCCCATATACAGGACATTCTCGCCGGCCGCCTGCCATACAGGCACATGCGCGTCGATCTCGACGATGCTCTGCGTGACGGGCTGTATCAACGCATCTGCCTGGTCACCGG
>JALTZY010000339.1 GCA_027045905.1 Paracoccaceae bacterium | reverse complement strand
GCGCACGCAGGCGCTTGCGGAGGTCTTTGCCGGGGGCGCCGTGGACCGGGACCTGGCCTTTTGCCGGCGCGCGGACGGCGGCTACACGCTGGCCCCGGCGGCGCATCATTACCTGATGGCGGGGCCGGATGCGCTGCGCTCTTTTCGCTTTTATCGCAAGGGGTTTCTCAAAGACCCCCTGGGCCGGTCCTACCGGCTCGCCCAGCCGCGCCACTACCCGGATGGCTGGTGTACGCCGCGCCGCTGGGCGGCGGATGGGGTGAGCCCCTTCGAGCGGATGCGCGTGCTGGACCCGGCGCCGGACAGGCGGCGCCTGCGCGGGAGCGCCGAGCGCTTTGCCGCGGCCTTTGCGCGACTTGGCCAGGTAAGGCTCGTGCAGGCCTGGGCGGGGATGATCGACGTGCTGCCCGATGCGGTGCCGGTGGTGGACCGGGTGGCGGCCCTGCCGGGGCTGACCCTGGCCACGGGGATGTGCGGGCATGGCTTCGGGATCGGCCCGGCTTTCGGGCGGATCGTGGCCGCCCTTGTGCTCGGGCGCGCGCCGGGCCATGATCTCGCCCGGTTCCAGCTGTCGCGTTTCGCCGATGGCAGCAGGCTGGTTCCCGGCCCGACGCTCTGACATCCGTATTCAACCAATCTGGAGGACCCATGCCGATCAAGAACCGCATCGCCGAGATGCAGCCGGAGATTGCCGCCTGGCGGCGGGATATTCACGCCCATCCCGAGCTTCTCTACGACACGCTCCGCACTGCCGGTTTCGTGGCCGCGAAGCTCAGGGAGTTCGGCTGCGACGAGGTGGTGGAAGGGATCGGCCAGACCGGCGTGGTGGGCGTGATCCGGGGGCGCTCGGACAGCGCCGGGCGGGTGATCGGCCTGCGCGCCGACATGGACGCGCTGCCGATAATGGAGGCGACCGGGGCGGAATATGCCTCGAAGACGCCGGGGCTGATGCATGCCTGCGGCCATGACGGGCATACGGCGATGCTGCTGGGGGCGGCGAAATACCTGGCCGAGACGCGCAATTTCGACGGCTCGGTGGTGGTGATCTTTCAGCCCGCCGAGGAGGGCGGCGCCGGCGGCAAGGCGATGGTGGAGGACGGGCTGGTGAGCCGCTGGGGCCTGCAGGAGGTTTACGGGATGCACAACGCGCCGGGGATCCCGGTGGGGGTCTTTGCCATTCGCCCGGGGGCTTTCTTTGCCTCGGCGGACCAGTTCGAGCTGCATGTGGAGGGCAGGGGCGGGCACGCCGCGCGCCCCCATGACGCGATCGACACCACGCTGGTCGCAAGCCACATCGTGGTCGCCCTGCAGTCGATCGCCAGCCGCAACGTGGATCCGCTCAAGCAGGTGGTGGTGACCGTGGGCAGCTTTCGCACCGAGAGCGAGGCCCATAACGTGATCCCGCAGAAGGTGCTGCTCAAGGGCACGATCCGCACGCTCGATGCCGAGGTGCGCGAACTGGCGGGCGAGCGGATGCGCGAGATCGTGGAACACACGGCGGCGGCCTTCGGCGCGACGGTGCGCATCGACTTCGACAAGGGCTATCCGGTGATGGTCAACCATGCCGATGAGACCGACCATGCCCGCGCCGCCGCCGAGAAGGTGACCGGCCAGCCGGCGCTGGAAGTGCCGCCGGTGATGGGGGGGGAGGATTTCGCCTTCATGCTGGAGGCCTGCCCGGGGGCGATGATCCTGACCGGCAATGGCGACAGCGCGATGGTCCATCACCCGGAATACGACTTCAGCGACGAGGCGATCCCCTTCGGCGCTTCCTACTGGGTGGAGCTGGTGGAAGGCCGGATGCCGGCGGGCTGAGGCGGCCCGGGGAAACGTTCCGCCTTCGAATCCGGGATCTGCCGGTTTCCGGCGGGTGGGCGGGCGG
>JALTZY010000338.1 GCA_027045905.1 Paracoccaceae bacterium | reverse complement strand
CTGGGGGGCGCCTATCTCCTGTGGATCGCCTGGAAGCTCTGGCGCGGGGCCGCAGAGCCCGTGGGCCGCGAAACCGTCCGCGCGCCGGGCGGCACGGGGCGCGCGCTGATGCTTGGCATCGGCGTCAACCTGCTCAACCCCAAATCGGTGCTGTTCGCCGGGGCGGTGCTGCTGGTGGTCTTCCCGTCTCCCCTTTCGGGCCCGGAAAAGGCGCTGGTGCTGGCCAACCATCTGGTGCTGGAGCTCGTGTTTTACACGGGGCTCGCCTTCGGCCTGAGCCGGCCGCGCCCGCGCGCCATCTATTTCGCAGCCAAACCGCTCTTCGAGCGCAGCGCGGCGCTGCTGCTCGGCTTTTTCGGCCTGCGGCTGCTGTTCGGCGGCGCAGGCGGGGCCAGCAACCAGACAGGCCCATGACAAACACCGTGAACCGGCAGGAAGGGCGCGCCCTGTCGGCGGCACTGGCGCTGGCGGCAGCGGGGGCGCTCTGGGGGGCGACCTTCTTGCTGGCCAAGATCGCCCTTGCCGAGCTTGGCTTCTGGCATGTGGTATTCTGGCGTTTCGCCATCGGCGCGCTGGCGCTCCTGCCTTTCATGCGCATATCCGGGTTTTCCCGGGCGGAGCTTTTGCTCCTGTTCCTCGTCGGTGCGCTGACCGTCCCGGGCACTTTTCTTCTGCAATTCGCAGGCCTGGCCCGGACCACGGCGACCAATGCCGCACTGATCGTGGGGGCAGTGCCGGTCCTGACGGCCATTGCCGGCTGGCTGTTCCTGGGCGAGCGGCTTTCGCGTGCCGGGTGGCTGGCAGTTGCCCTGTCCTTTGCCGGTGTCGTGCTGGTCGTCGGTCCTGGCGGTAGCGGCGGGCCGCATTGGCAGGGGGATGCGATGGTGCTGGCCTCCCTCCTGCTCGTGGTGGCGAGCTGGGCCGTGCTTTCGTCCACGCTGCTCAAACGGCATGCCGCCTTGCCGGTGACGGCGGCGATGCTGGTGGTGGGCACTGTGGTCTTGATCCCGGTCGTTCTGGCGGTCGCGGGCGCGCCGCCGGTCCGGCTCTCATTCGGGGTCTGGGTCGCTCTTCTGGCCCTTGCCATCCCCTGCACCGCGGCCACCAACCTGCTGTGGAACTGGGGGCTTGCGCGCCTGCCGGCTTCGCGGGCCGGGGTGTTCATCAATATCGAACCGCTGGTGGGGGCAATGCTCGGCGTCGCGCTCCTGGGCGAGCCGCTCGGCGCAGGGCTTCTTGCCGGCGGGGCCTTGATCCTTGCGGGTGCCAACCTCATGATTGCGCGCGGGCACCCCTCCGCGCAATGAGAACCGCCGCCAGCACGATCAGCGCGGCGCCGGCGAGTGTCGCACCGTCGGGCCATTCGCCAAACAGGGCGAGGCCAAGGAGCGTGGCGTAAACCAGCTTCATGTACTCGATATTGCCGACGAGGCCCGCCTCGCCCAGCCTCAGCGCGCAGATTCCGGCCCATTGGCCGCTGGTCGCTGCAAGGCCCATGGCCAGCATCAGCGCAGCATCGCCCGGGCCCGGGCTCTGCCAGAGCCAGAACAGCGGGATCCCCGCCACCGGCAGGATCATCAGCGACTGCCAGGCCAGCAGCGTCGCCGTGCTGTCGGTCTGCGACAGCACCCGCACGCAGACCGTTGCCACCGCCGCGCCCAGGGCGGCACCCAGCGGGATCAGCGCGCGCAGATCCACCAGGCCCTGAACCCCGGGGCGCATCACCGCCAGCACCCCGGCAAAGCCCAGCACCATCGCCAGCAGGCGCGCGCGCCCCAGCGGCTCGCCCAGCACCAGCGCGCCCAGGGCGACCATGAAGAACACCTGCGCAAAGCCCAGCGTGATCGCCGTGGCGAGCGGCAGCACCGCCACCGCCCAGATGCCGCCGCCCAG
>JALTZY010000337.1 GCA_027045905.1 Paracoccaceae bacterium | reverse complement strand
GCTTTGCCCTCGTCGGCAATCTGCAGGCTCTCCTCGATGGTGGCAATCAGGTTTTCGTTGGCGGCGCGGATCGCCTCGATGTCGAACACGCCGCGCTCCATTTCCTCGCGCACGGCGCGGTTGGCTGCGCGCAGGTTTTCCGCATTGGCCCTGAGCAGTTCGTTGGTGAGGTCGGTGGCCTCCCTGACCGCCGCCGCCGCCTCGCCGGAGCGCTGGATGGTCACCGCCTGGGCCAGCTGGGTCTCCCAGAGCGGGACGGTATTGACCAGGGTGGAGTTGATCTTCGTCACCAGCGACTTGTCGTTTTCCTGCACCAGGCGGATCGAGGGCAGCGACTGCATGGTGACCTGGCGGGTGAGCTTGAGGTCATGGACGCGCCGCTCGAGGTCGTCGCGCGCCGCGCGCAGGTCGCGCAGCTCCTGGGCCAGCAGCACGCCCTTGTCTTCTGGCGCCGCCTCCACCTCCTTCTGCCTGGCGGGGATCACCTCTTCGTCAAGCTCTTTGAGCTTGGCCTCGCCGGCGGCGATGTAGAGCGCCAGTTCGTCGTAGAAGGCGAGGGTCTTTTCATAGAGCTTGTCGAGCGACTTGATGTCCTTGAGCAGGGTGTGCTGGTGGGTGAGCAGGTTTTCGCTCACCCGGTCGATCTGGCCCTGCACCTCTTCGTAGCGGGCGAGGAACTTGGCCGCCGGCGCGGCGCGGCCAAGGAGCTTCTCCCACCAGGAGCGCTTGCGGCGCATGTCGAGCTCGGAGACCGAAAAGCCGCGGATGGTGGTGATGATCGAGCGCAGGCTGTCGCCGGCGGGCCCCACGTCCTTGTTCTTCACGCCCTGGAGCATTTCCTGGCTGATTTCCTGCAGTCCGGCCTGGGCGGTGGAGCCGAATTCGATGATCGACTGGGTGTTTCCCAGGTCGATCTCGTCCATGCGCTTGCGGATCTCGGCGCTGGTGGGCTCGTCGGCCGCTTCGACCGGTACCAGTTCGCCGGAAGGTTCGGGCAGGAGCACCGCCGAAATCTCTTCCACCTCCCTGAGTGCCGCCCGGGCCTGCTCGCGTATCGTTTCAGCCATTACTCTTCCTCCCGTTCCCTCTCGTCAATTCTCTCCAGCGCCACGCCCTCTCGGGCAAGCCGCTCGCGCAGGACTTCGATTTCCACGTCCAGATCGGTGCGCTCGTCGCTCAGAAGCGCCCGGGTCTTGTGCGCGAAGCTGCCTTCCAGGTCGTCCAGAAGCGCGACGTAATCGGCGCGCGCGCCGGCATCGCCATTGCGCGCGTAAAGATTGGCGAATTTCGCCGTCGCATCGCGCGCCCCCTTGAGATAGACCACCAGGTACCTGCGCGCCGCGGTCAGGTCGCGCGGATCCTCCTCGATGCTGCGGAACATCTCGCGCGCGACCTCGGCGAAGCGGGCCACGCGCGCATCAAGCGCGCGTTCGCGCAGGGGGCGAATGGCCTCCTGCATCGCTGCCAGATGCGCCTCGGCCTTTTCCAGCGCGCGCGCCACCCGGTCGGTCTGGAATTCGTCGATCCCCTCCACTCCCTTGTTTTTCAAGGGATCCGGGCCGAAGGCGGCGAAGTGCAGAACCGTGCCCAGCCCGCCCAGAAGCGCGCTGGTCGGCAGGCTGCCCTCGATCATCGCCGCGGCAAACAGCCCGGCGCCGGTCAGCAGCGAAGCGAAGATCTTGCGCGGAAAGGCTGGGCGGCGGGCGACCCGGCGCGCCATGTAGGCGGCCTCGGCGCGAAGCCCCTCGCGGGTGAGCCAGGCGGCGAGGACCAGCAGGCCGAAGCCCGCAAGGCTGAGCGTGAGCGCCTCGGGCGGGCGAAAAAAGGCGCGGATCGCCAACGGCAGCGACGCGAGAAACAGCAGTCCCGCCCGAGGCGCGCACGCTCAGCCTTGCGGGCTTCGGCCTGCTG
>JALTZY010000336.1 GCA_027045905.1 Paracoccaceae bacterium | reverse complement strand
GCTGAAGCGCGATCTGGCCTTCGTGGTGGACGCGGGCGTGCCCGCCGCCGCCATTCTGCGCGCCGTGAAGGGAGCGGACAAGGCGCTGATTGCGGACGTGCGCGTGTTCGACGTCTTCGCCGGGCCGCAGGCGGAAGAGCAGCTGGGCGCGGGCAGGAAGTCCGTCGCCGTCGAGATCGTGATTCAGCCGCGCCAGGCCACGCTCACCGACGAGCAGATCCAGGCGCTGACGGAAAAGGTGGTGCGGGCGGTGGAGAAGGCCACCGGCGGTGCCTTGCGCGCCTAGGCCACCTTCCATGACGGGAACAATACGTGTGTCAACGTTCCGTCAATGCTTCCGCTTCAAGATCATTCTGAAGTGGAGGGCTCTGCTATGACGGTGAACGTTTCCACGTTGGCTTCGTTGCGCACCAGCGACGCGACAATGCCATACGAACAGGACATTGGCGGTTGTCTGGCTAAATATATCGGTCCCGCCGGCATCTCCAGCGCCGAACTTGAAGAGGCGCTGGGCAGCGCTCGCCAACATCTGCGACGGCTATCCGAGGAGTGCGCAGGAGGCAAGGTGCCGGCGCTCACCATCACCCAGCGCGAGGACGATCTCGATCAGTATCGTCTGGCGGCGCAGCAACTCGCCGCCGGCGCTCGGGACGTAGTGCTTTTCGGCATTGGCGGATCTGCCCTGGCGCCGCGGACGCTGCGGCAGTTGGCGCAGTTCATCGGCAAGGGGCAATTGGGCAATCCCATTCTGCACGTCATGGACAACCCGGAAACGCCGTGGATGGAGCGTTTCATCAGCGGTCTGGATATCGAGGGGTTGCGCTTTCTGGTGATCTCGAAATCCGGCACCACGGCGGAAACCCTCATGCAATGTCTGTGGGCCATAGATTACTTGCAGGTGCACGGCTTCGGCGCCTCCATTGACCGACGCATGCTCATCGTCACCGAACAGGCGCCGGAAGATGCAAATCCTCTCCGGCGCATCGCCGCTGCTTATGGGATCCCCGTGCTGGATCACCCGACCGATATTGGCGGTCGGTATTCTGCCTTCTCCATAGTTGGCATGTTGCCAGCCTTCCTCCTTGGGTTGGATGCGAAAGCTTTACGTCGTGCCGGCGCCCGTGTATTGGAACACGTGCTGAGCGAGGAAGCCCCCGAGGCAAACCCGCCAATGCTGGGTGCGGCATTGCATGCCAGGCTGCTGAAGGGCATTCAGCTTCGTGCCGTTGTGCTCATGCCCTACACCAGCCAGCTCACGCTGTTCACCGCCTGGTGGCGGCAACTGTGGGCGGAAAGTCTTGGCAAGGATGGCAAGGGGCCCATTCCGGTGGGCGCCACCGGCCCGCTGGATCAGCATTCGCAGCTACAGCTTTTTCTGGAAGGCCCCAATGACAAACTGTTTACCATTCTCATGCCCCAAACGGCGGGGCAGGGATATCGCGCCCCGGCCTCATTGGCGCAGGATGCGGACGAACGCCTGAGCTGCCTCGGCGGGCGCACCATCGGCGACCTCACCGACTGTGAGCAACGTGCGACGGTGGAAAGTCTTATGCGCAAGGGCCGCCCTGTACGGACCATCCGCATTTCCACCCTGGACGAGGAGGTGCTGGGGGCGCTGTTCATGCATTTCATGATCGAAACCATCCTCACCGGCTATCTGATAGGGGTGGATCCATTTAATCAACCGGCAGTAGAATTTTCCAAGAAGATCACCCGCAGTCTCTTGCGTCAGGTGCCGGTGCCGAAGCTTTGAGCCTAGGCCGTCTCGTCCTTCAGCGGGCGGGACAGCAGCCGCGCCATTTCCGCATCCGGGTCGGATTCACCGCTCACGATGCGGTGCACCGATTCGGAAATCGGCATGTCGATGCCGCGTTCCCGCGCCAGTTCCACCACCACCTGCGCCGTGAACACGC
>JALTZY010000335.1 GCA_027045905.1 Paracoccaceae bacterium | reverse complement strand
CCCTCCACCTCGGCGCGCACCCACTCGGCCCCGGCCCGCTCGACCGGGGGCGTGCGCGCCGGGTGGCGCTGGTGGGAGAGACCTACGATCAGGCGCGCGAGGTGATGGTGTTTGGCGAAAGCGGCATCCTTGCCTGCTCGCCCCCGGACCGGCGGCCGAAATGGGAGGCCGGGCGCAAGCGGCTGGTCTGGCCCAATGGCGCGGTGGCGCAGGTCCTTTCGGCCCATGAGCCCGAGACCCTGCGCGGGCCGCAATTCGATGCCGCCTGGGTGGACGAGCTGGCCAAGTGGAAGAAGGCCGAAGAGACCTGGGACATGCTGCAATTCGCGCTCCGGCTGGGCGAGAATCCACGCCAGGTCGTCACCACCACTCCGCGCAATGTGGGGGTGCTCAAGCGCATCCTGGCCATGCCCTCCACCGTCACCACCCACGCCCCCACCGAGGCCAACCGTGCCTATCTGGCGAAATCCTTCCTCGAAGAGGTGCGCGCGCGCTATGCGGGCACGCGGCTGGGGCGCCAGGAGCTGGAGGGAGTGCTGTTGGAAGACGCGGAAGACGCGCTCTGGACCTCGGCGGCGCTGGAGGCGGCGCGAATCGAGGATGGCGGGCCGTTCGGCCGCATCGTGGTGGCGGTGGACCCGCCGGTGAGCGGCCACAAGGGCTCGGACGAATGCGGCATCGTCGTGGTCGGGGCCGTGACCGAAGGCGCGCCGGAGAACTGGCGCGCGGTGGTGTTGGAAGATGCCTCGCTCGCTGCCGCTTCGCCCACCGAATGGGCCCGCGCCGCGCTCGACGCCATGGCGCGCCACGGGGCCGACCGGCTGGTGGCCGAGGTCAACCAGGGCGGCGATCTGGTGGAAGCGGTGATTCGCCAGCTTGACCCGATGGTGCCCTACAAGGCCGTGCGCGCCTCGCGCGGCAAGGTGGCGCGCGCCGAGCCCGTCGCCGCGCTCTACGAGCAGGGGCGCGTGCGCCACCGGCGCGGCCTAGGCGAACTCGAGGACCAGATGTGCCGCATCACCGCGCGCGGCTACGAGGGCAAGGGCAGCCCGGACCGGGTCGATGCCCTGGTCTGGGCCTTGCACGAACTGATGGTGTTGCCGGCGGCCAATTACCGGCGTCCGAGGGTGCGTACGCTGGGTTAAACACTTCTTTAACCCTTCGTGGGAAGGTCCCCCCATCGGCAGTAAAGCCGGCAGAGAAATCACCCGAAAATCTCGGGTCTTCAAGAGGTTACCCTCCCAGACGCCCTCGGGCGCGCGGGAAGGCTGTGCCCGAAGGGGCGCGGGATGAAAGCGAGGAGCGGATATGGTTTTTGACTTTCTCAGGCGTGGCGCGGCCCCGGCGCCGCAGGCCAAGGCATCGGCCACCGGGCCGGTCATCGCCTACCAGTCTTCGGGCCGGGTGGCCTGGAGCCCGCGCGATACGGCGAGCCTCACGCGCACCGGCTTTATCGGCAACCCGATAGGCTTTCGCGCGGTCAAGCTGATCGCCGAAGCCGCCGCCGCCCTGCCGCTGGTGCTGCAGGATGCCGAGCGGCGCTACGAAACCCATCCGGTGCTGAGCCTGATCCGCCAGCCCAATGCGGCGCAGGGCCGGGCCGAGCTGTTCGAGGCGCTCTATGGCCAGCTTCTGCTCTCGGGCAACGGCTATCTCGAGGCGGTGGGCGCCGAGACCGGCCTGCCCGCCGAGCTGCATGTGCTGCGCAGCGACCGGATGAGCCTGGTGCCCGGCGCCGATGGCTGGCCGGTCGCCTATGATTACACCGTGGGCGCGCGCAAGCATCGCTTCCATGTGAGCGAGGAATTCTCGCCGATCTGCCATATCAGGAGCTTCCATCCGCAGGACGACCATTATGGCTTGAGCCCGATCATGGCCGCGGCCACGGCGATCGACGTGCATAACAGCGCCTCGCACTGGTCCAAGGCGCTCTTGGACAATGCCGCGCGGCCCTCGGGCGCGATCGTCTATCAGGGCGCCGACGGCCAGAGCCAGCTCAGCGCCGACCAGTACGAGCGCCTGCTCGCGGAGATGGAGAGCTACCACATGGGAGCGCGCAATGCGGGCCGGCCGATGCTGCTCGAGGGGGGGCTGGACTGGAAGCCGATGGGCTTCTCGCCCTCCGACATGGAATTCCAGAAGACCAAGGAAGCGGCCGCGCGCGAGATTGCCACCGCCTTCGGGGTGCCGCCGATGCTGATGGGCATCCCGGGCGACGCCACTTACGCCAATTACCAGGAGGCCAACCGGGCCTTTTACCGCCTCACCGTGCTGCCGCTGGCGACCAGGGTCACGGCGGCGGTCTCGACCTGGATCAGCCGTCTTGCCGGTGAGGAACTGGTGCTGAAGCCCGACCTCGACCAGATCCCGGCGCTGGCTTCGGAGCGCGATCAGCAATGGCGGCGCATCGCCAATGCGAGCTTCCTGACCGACGCCGAAAAGCGCGCCCTGCTGGGCCTGCCGAAACTCTCGGAAGAAGGATGATCGCAATGGCGAAAGACATGCAGGATATGCAGCTCGAGCACAAATTCGTGCGCATCGGCGAGACCGAGACTGTCAAGGAAGGCGTACGCATCGCCGGCTATGCCAGCCATTTCGGCGAGGTGGACAAGGGCGGCGACGTGGTGATGAAGGGCGCCTATGCGGCGAGCCTGAGCGCGCTCGAAGCGCGCGGCGGGCGGGTCAAGATGCTCTGGCAGCACGACCCCAGCCAGCCGATCGGCGTCTGGGACGAGGTGCGCGAGGATCAGCGCGGCCTCTGGGTCGAGGGACGCATCCTCAAGGACGTGGCGCGCGGGCGCGAGGCGGCGGCCCTGGTCAGGGCCGGGGCGATTGACGGGCTGTCGATCGGCTATCGCACCCTGAAAGCCACGAAGAACGACAAGGGCCAGCGGCTCTTGACCGAGCTGGAGCTTTGGGAAGTGTCGCTGGTGACCTTCCCGATGCTTCCCAGTGCGCGGGTGGAAGCGGCCAAGGGCGAAAGCCCCGAGGCCGAAACCCTCCTGCGCGAGCTGGCCGCGGCCATTACGGACGCGCGCCAAATGCTGGCCCGAGGAAACTGAGCCAGCGATCTGAACCCTCACGAAGGAAATTTGCATGAGCAAGACAGAGACAAAGGCTCAGGGCCCTGGCCCGGCTGCGGAGGTGAAGACCGCGCTGGCCGGCTTCATGAGCGAGATCAAGAACTTCCACAACGACATTCACACGAAGCTTCAACAACAGGAAGAGCGACTGACCATGCTGGATCGCAAGACGAACACCCTGGGCCGCCCGGTGCTGGCCGCCAATACCGATTTCGACGCGCCGCACAGAAAGGCCTTTGAAGCCTATCTGCGCACGGGCGACGACGAGGGCCTGCGCGGCCTCGATCTCGAGGGCAAGGCGATGTCCACCGCCGTTGCCGCCGATGGCGGCTACCTGGTCGATCCCGAGACCGCTTCGATCATCGCCAGCACGCTTTCCGGGGCCGGCAGCCTGCGCCAGGTCGCCAATGTGGTCAATGTGGAAAGCACCGCTTACGACGTGCTGATCGACGAGGGCAATCTGGGCTCCGGCTGGGCCGACGAGACCACCGCCACCACCGAGACCACCACGCCCACCATCGACCGGATCTCGATCCCGCTGCACGAACTTGCCGCCATGCCCAAGATCAGCCAGCGCCTGCTCGACGACTCGGCCTTTGACATCGAAGCCTGGATGGCAAGTCGCATCGCCGACAAGTTCGCCCAGGCCGAGGCGGCGGCCTTCATCAATGGCGACGGGGTCAACAAGCCCACCGGCATCCTCACCCACACCGCGGTCGCCGATGCCAGCTGGACCTGGGGCAATATCGGCTATGTGGTTACCGGCACTTCGGGCGATTTCGACGCCACCAGTCCGGGCGATGCGATTGTCGATCTGGTCTATGCGCTGGGCGCGCGGTATCGCGCCAACGGCACCTTCGTGATGAACTCCAGGACCGCCGGTGCCGTGCGAAAGATCAAGGACAGCAACGGCCGCTTCCTCTGGTCCGATGGCCTGGCCGCGGGTGAGCCCTCGCGCCTGATGGGCTACCGGGTGGTGATCGCCGAGGACATGCCCGACATCGCCGCCGACTCGATGTCGATCGCCTTTGGCGATTTCGGCGCCGGCTACACCATCGCCGAGCGCCCGGACACGCGCATCCTGCGCGACCCGTTCTCGGCCAAGCCCAACGTGCTGTTCTACGCCACCAAGCGCGTGGGCGGCGACGTGAGCGACTTTGCTGCCATCAAGCTGCTGAAATTCGGCGTCTCCTAAGCCGAGCCAGACCCCGCGCCGGGGCCTCCTCCGGCGCGGGCAGGGCGCGCGCATCATCTTGCGTTGTCTAGCTGCTCCCCCTCCGTCCGAGCAACGTGAGCGCGCGCGCCCGACCCCTGAGACGAACCGGGAGGGGCCCGGAATGTTGGAGAGAATCCATGATGTTAGTCGAGCTGACCACAGTGCCGGGCACGGCCATACCGGTCGCTGAATTCAAAGACCACCTGCGCCTCGGGAGCGGCTTTTCCGATACCGCGCTGCAGGACGGGGTGCTGGAAAACACCCTGCGCGCGGCGCTCTCGGCGATCGAGGCGCGCACCGGCAAGACGCTTTTCGAGCGCTCCTTCCAGTGGACCCTGACCGCCTGGCGCGACCTCGGCGCGCAGGCCCTGCCCACCGCCCCGGTCAGCGCAATCACCTCGCTGACCATCACCGACCGGCTGGGCACCGCCGAGGTGATCGCGTCCGACAGATATTATCTCGAGCAGGACATGCACCGCCCGCGCCTCGTCGCCGCCGGCCTCTGCCTGCCGACGATCCCGGTGGGCGGCACGGCGACCATCGTCTTTACCGCCGGGTTCGGCTCCGCCTGGAGCGACATCCCGCATGACCTGCAACAGGCGGTGCTGCTGCTGGCGGCGCATTATTACGAGAACCGCAGCGATACCACCCCCACCGGCGACGAGATCCCGCACGGGGTGGCGGCGCTCATTCAGCGCTACCGCAATGTGCGCCTGTTCGGCGGGGGGCTCTGAGATGCGCGCCCCGATCCTGAACCGCAAGCTGGTGCTTGAAGAGCCCCAGCGGGTCGCCGACGGCGCCGGTGGCTACACCACCACCTGGATTGCGCTCGGCACGCTCTGGGCCGATATCCGCCACGGCACCGGGCGCGAAAAGGCGGCCGAACAGCTGACCATTTCCAGCGTGCCCTACCGCATCACCGTGCGCGCCGCCCCGGTGGGCGCGCCCTCGCGGCCCCGGCCCGAGCAGCGCTTCGTCGAGGGCACGCGGATCTATCGCATCCTCGCGGTCACCGAGGCCGATCCCGGCGCCCGCTATCTGGTCTGTTTCGCCCAAGAGGAGGTCTCGGCATGAGCTATGGAGTGGCAGCGGCGCTGCAACAGGCCGTCTATCAGCAGCTTCAGTCCGACGCCGCACTCACCGCCCTGGTCGGCAGCGCGATCTATGACAGCGCGCCGCCGGGCGTGGTCAGCGGCACCTATGTGAGCCTCGGCCCCGAAGACGTGCGCGAAAAGAGTGACCTCACTGGCCACGGCGCGCTGCACGAGATCACCGTCAGCGTGGTCACCGACGAGGCGGGCTTTCGCACCGCCAAGGAGGCCGCGGCCGCAGTCAGCGACGCGCTGGTCGATGCCAGCCTGACGCTCAGCCGCGGCAGCCTCGTCTATCTCAATTTCCACCGCGCCCGCGCGCGCCGGGTACAGGATGCCGACATCCGCCGCATCGACCTGATCTTTCACGCCCGCGTCGAAGATAACTAAGCAATTTCAACGGAGTAGATACAATGGTAGCCCAGAATGGCAAAGACCTCCTGATCAAGATGGACATGGACGGCACCGGCACCTTTCAGACCATTGCCGGCCTGCGCGCCCAGCGCCTCAGCCTCAATGCCGAGAGCGTGGACGTGACCAGCCTCGAAAGCCAGGGCGGCTGGCGCGAACTGCTGGGCGGCGCCGGGGTGAAGAGCGCCTCGATCAGCGGCTCCGGCGTGTTCAGAGACGCTGCCACCGACGAGCGCGCCCGGGCGGTCTTCTTCAGCAGCGAGGTGCCGGATTTTCAGGTCGTGGTGCCCGATTTCGGCATCATCGAGGGGCCGTTCATGATCACCTCGATCGAATATGCCGGCAGCCATAACGGCGAGGCGACCTACGAGCTTTCGCTGGCGTCTGCCGGCGAGCTGACCTTCACGGCGCTCTGATCATGACCAATCCCTGGACCGGAGAAGTGGCGCTGGTGATCGACGGCGAGCGGCGCATCCTGAAGCTGACGCTCGGCGCGCTCGCCGAGCTTGAAGCGGGGATGGAGGGCGACAGCCTGATTGCCCTGGTCGAGCGCTTTGAACGGGGCGAATTCTCGCCGCGCGACGTGGCGGCGCTGATCGTCGCCGGCCTGCGCGGCGGCGGCTGGCAGGGGCGGGCGCGCGACCTGGTCACGGCCGAGATCGAAGGCGGCCCGCTCGCCGCCGCCCGCGCCGCGGGCCTTCTGCTGGCGCGCGCCTTCGGCGAGCCCGGCGAGGGCGAAAATGGCTGAACCGGCGCGCTTTGACTGGCCGGCGCTGATGCGCCTCGGCCTCGTCCGACTCGGGCTCTGCCCGGCCGATTTCTGGGCGCTTACGCCCGCCGAACTGGTGCTGAAACTGGGGCTTGAGCACATCCGCGCCCCCATGGGCCGCGCCCGCCTTGAAGAGCTGGCCGCGGCCTTCCCCGACCACGCGCCGGGGCTGAACGAAGGAGAAAAAGATGGCTGATCTGGGCTCGATCGACGGCTTCACCGACCAGGTGGATGCGCTCGAAAGCGCGCTTGACGGCGCCGCCGGCATGGTCGCCGCGCTGGGCGGGGAACTCAGGCAGATGCAGGCCACCATGGCCGATCTCGGCACGGACGTGAACCTGCTCAGCCGCGGCATTTCCAGCGGGTTGCGCAAGGCCTTTGACGGGCTGGTTTTTGACGGGATGAAGCTTTCGGACGCGCTCAAGACCGTCGCCGAAAGCATGGTCAACGCCACCTACAACGCCGCCATAAAGCCGGTCACCGACCATTTCGGCGGCCTGCTCGGCAGCCTCGTCGGCGGGCTGATCAGCGGCACCAGCGCTTTTGAAAAGGGCGGCGCCTTCAGCCAGGGCCGGGTGATGCCCTTTGCCAAGGGCGGCGTGGTCAGCCAGGCCACGCATTTTCCCATGCGGGGCGGCACGGGGCTGATGGGCGAGGCCGGCCCCGAGGCGATCATGCCGCTCAGGCGCGGGGCTGACGGGCGCCTTGGCGTGCAGGCGAGCGGCGGCCGGCCGATCAACATCACCATGAACATCACCACCCCCGACATCCAGGGTTTTGAGCGCAGCCAGAGCCAGATCGCCGCCCGAATGGCGCGCGCGCTGGCGCGTGGCCAGCGGCTTCGCTGAGGAGGGCAAGTACATGAATTTCCACGAAGAACGCTTTCCGCCGAACCTTTCCTTCGGCTCCATCGGCGGCCCCGAGCGGCGCACCGAGATCGTCACCCTTGCCAATGGCTTCGAGGAGCGCAACACCCCCTGGGCGCACTCGCGCCGGCGCTACGATGCCGGCGTGGGCATGCGCAGCCTTGACGATGTGGAAACCCTGATCGCCTTTTTCGAGGCGAGGCGCGGCCAGCTTTACGGCTTTCGCTGGAAGGACTGGTCGGACTACAAGTCCTGCCTGCCCAACGACACCCCCGCCTATACCGATCAGGTGATCGGCATCGGCGACGGGATGGAAACGAACTGGCAACTGACCAAGACCTATGCTTCGGGCGGGCACGAATATGTGCGCCCGATCACCAAGCCGGTCGCGGGCACGGTCCGGGTCGGGATCGGCGGCGACGAGCAGCAGGAGGCGGTGCATTACCAGGTGGATCTGACCACGGGCATCGTCACCTTTGCAACACCCCCGGATATCGGCGCCGAGATCACCGCCGGCTTCGAATTCGACGTGCCGGTGCGCTTTGACACCGACCGGATCCAGACCTCGGTCGCTTCCTTCAAGGCGGGCGATGTGCCCAATGTGCCGGTGGTGGAGGTGCGGGTCTGATGGCGCTCGATCCCGATTTCCAGGCCCATGTGGAGGCCGGCCTCACCACCATCGCCCGCTGCTGGGCGCTGACGCGCAGAGATGGCACCCGGCTCGGCTTTACCGACCATGACCGCGACCTCGGCTTCGACGGGCTCACCTTCAAGGCCGATACCGGCCTGACCGCCCGCGCGCTGATGCAGACCACCGGGCTTTCGGTCGATAACAGCGAGGCGGTGGGCGCGCTCTCGGATGCTTCGATCACCGAGGCCGATATTCGCGCCGGGCGCTATGATGGCGCGGAGGTGGAAGCCTGGCTGGTCAACTGGGCCGATGTCAGCCAGCGCCTCAGGCTGTTTCGCGGCACGCTCGGCGAGCTGACCCGCGCCGAGGGCGGCTTTCAGGCCGAGCTTCTGGGGCTTGCCGAAGCGCTGAACCAGCCGCAGGGGCTTGCCTATCAGCGCCAGTGCGGAGCGGTGCTGGGCGACGGGCGCTGCCGGGTCGATCTCACCGTGCCGGGCTATATCAGCGAACGCCCCGCCGAGGGGGTGGAGGAGGGGGTGCGCTTCAGCTTCGCCGATTTCACGGGCTTTGATGACCGCTGGTTCGAGCGCGGCCGGCTGGAAGTGCTGAGCGGGGCGGCGGCGGGGCTTTCTGGCGAGATCAAGAATGACCGGCTCAGCGCCAGCGGCCGCGAGATCGAGCTCTGGGCCGCGATCCGCGCCGAAATCCAGCCCGGCGACATGCTGCGCATCACTGCCGGCTGCGACAAGCAGGCGCCGACCTGCCGCTTGAAATTCAACAATTTCGTCAATTTCCGCGGTTTCCCGGACATCCCCGGCGAGGATTTCCTCATGTCCACCCCGGTCAATGCCGCGAGTAATGACGGCGGCCCCGCGGTGCCGCCGCTTCTGGGGCCGGGAGAGGCCTGATGGACGCGCGGGCAGAGGAGATCGTGCGCCGGGCGCGCGCCTGGATCGGCACGCCCTATCGGCATCAGGCGAGCCTGCGCGGCGCGGGGGCCGATTGCCTCGGCCTCGTGCGCGGGATCTGGCGGGAGATGCTGGGCGCGGAGCCTGTCGAGGTGCCGCCCTATACGCGCGACTGGAGCGAAGCGCCGCGCGAGGAAGTGCTGTGGCGCGCGGCCCGGCGTTACCTCTGCGAAAAGCCCGTCAGCGCCCGCGCGCCGGGCGATGTGGTGCTGTTTCGCATGCGCGCGGGGGCGGTGGCCAAGCATCTGGGCATTCTCGCCCGCCCGGCCCCGGCCGAAACCTTCATCCACGCCTATAGCGGGCACGGGGTGCTGGAAAGCGCGCTTTCCAGC